>CAKUMP010000030.1 GCA_934667795.1 uncultured Chthoniobacterales bacterium
GCTCAACAGCGTACCGGATTTGAGATTACAGATATTACTGCCAGCCTGGTAAGAACACCAGATATCGAGTTCAAAGGAGAAACCCGCCGCACTCCCCCACCCAAACAGTGGTTTGAGGTAGAAGTGACTTTTGCGACGGAAGTGGACTTCACGGAAGAAATTACCGTCAAATACTATATGTATTTTGAAGATGCTGTTCCTCAGGCCGGGGGAAATCAGGGCAGATTGCTGGTAGGAGAAGTCACCCATGTGGATATTGTAAAAGGAAAAGATAAACGCTCTGTCGTTTATGTTTCCCCTAATACCCTGGAACGCATTATGGGTGGAAAAAGCTTCTCCGTAAACAAGGTAAAGCCAATCGGGGTGCAAATTTTGCGCCAGGGACAGGTGGTCGCTGAAAAAAGCACATCCGGAGCACCAGCAGGTGCCTGGTGGACGCAAGTGCCGAATGAAGCAGGAATGGTCTTGAATAAATCCGAAACGCCTTTTGCATCCTTGTTCTGGGATCGCTATGAGGCTATCAAATCCACCCGATGAATTTACCCCTCGCTAAGTTATATCCTTAAAATCCATTCCTGAGTATTTCTGAGCACCTAATATATCGAATACATGGCATCTTCTTCCCATATACTGGCACTTAACATCGGGACTCAGTCGATTTCCCTGGCAAATTTCAGACCAACGGCAACAAATGGACTGGAACTTAATGGATATCTGACAAGAGAAATTCAAGCAACCAACCCAACGGATCTGACTCGAAATTACGAGGTGCGTGAGGCAACTCGTGAAATGATGAAGGCCATGGGGATTAAATCCGGGAAGGTCAATTACGCGGTCACTGCGCAATCGGTTTTCACGCGATTTATGAAACTGCCTTCCGTAGAGGCAGAAAAGGTGGATCAGATTATCCAGTTTGAAGCCGCACAGAATGTTCCTTTTCCTATTGAGGAAGTGGTGTGGGATTACCAGTTGGTCAGTGGCAGTAAAGACGACCAGATTGAAGTGGTACTGGTGGCGATCAAGTCTGATCTGCTGAATGATATCAATGATTCCATTGAACAATCAGGCCTGAAAACCGGGGTGGTGGATGTGGCCCCGATGGCACTGTATAACGCTTTTCGTTATAACTATAGCGATCAGAGTGGATGCAGCCTGATTGTGGACATCGGCTCCAAAACCACCAATTTGATTTTTACAGAGCCAGGAAAAGTTTTTAGCCGGAGTATCCCGGTAGGTGGCAGCACGATTACCCAGGCTGCTGCGAAAGAACTGGAGATGGACGCCGCAGAGGTGGAGCGTTTGAAACGAGAAAAAGGGTTTGTGGGACTGGGTGGGGCTTATGCAGATCCCGATGATCCTGCTTTGGCAAAATTATCGAAAATTATCCGCACGACGATGACACGTCTGCATGCGGAAATTACGCGATCCATCAGCTTTTATCGCGCCCAACAGGGTGGTTCTCAACCTGTCCGGGTATTTTTGTGTGGAGGAAGCGCGACGCTTCCTTATATGCGAGAGTTTTTCCATGAAAAACTGCAGTTGCCCATTGAATATTTTAACCCATTGCGAAATGTGGCTGTCACCAGCAATGTGAATGCGGAAGAGATCAGTCGTTCTGCTTATACAATGGGCGAAGTCGTCGGACTGGCTCTGCGGGAAATGCATAATTGCCCGATGGAAGTCAGTCTGGTTCCTCCAAGCGTCATTCAGAAACGCAAGGTGGATGCTAAAAAGCCGGCATTGATTGCTGCTGGAATCTGTCTCCTGGCATTGCCTGCCGGATGGTGGTTTTATTTTCATAAAGCGACCGATGTAAAACAGGAAGCACTGCAGGCGCTAACCAGTGAAGTGAATACGTTAAAGGGATTTGACAGCAATATTAAGAAAGTAAATGGAGAAATTGACGGACTTAAAAAGCTGGTGGCTCCGTTTACAGATGTAGTCGTGCAGCGTCAATACTGGCCGGAACTGATTCAGGAGCTGCACGAGCAGTTGCCCGAGCGCTATATCTGGATAACCAAGCTGGAATTGTTAACGGGCGTGGATGGAAAACAGGAAACGGTAACAGGGGCACTTTTAGATAAGTTGCAAACGTCTTCCGCGAAAGCCACCACTACCAAAGCTCCTTCTCGTGCGAAAAAAGATGCCATCGCAGATGAAGCCGTCGCCGGCAAAGAAGGGGTCGGAGATAAAATACGTATTACGGGATTATATCTCGATAACCCACGAACCACTGCGGTCGTACAGAATTTTGTACAAAAATTGAAAGAATCAGAGTTTTTTGAAAATGTGGAAAACCCAAGAACAACGCAGCCAGATAACAGCGCGTGGGCATTTTCATTCGAAATTAATGCGGATCTTAAGAAACCCCTTCCTTTGAAATGAGCTTTTTAAAAGAAAATAAAGGCCTGGCAGCCTATTTGTTTATTGCGGTAGCCGCTACCATCGCTCTTGTGGTTCTGTTGTTTCTATCCTTAGGTGAATTCAAGGAAGTTTCAGACAAATACGAGAGCGCTCGCAAAGAATTAAGTCATCTCCAGTCCGGAAAACCTTATCCCAATCAGGAAAATCTGGCCGCTCTCAAAGCACAAAAAACAGAACTGGAAGAAGAATTAACAAAATTCAGAACAGAACTTTCCAGTATGGAGTTCTCGGCAGAGGAAATGAGTCCGAGCCAGTTCCAGGATTATCTCCGCCTGAAAGTGACGGAAATTGTTGATCTGGCAGCAAAAAATAATGTGCTTATTGCGATCCCTGAAGATCAATTTTATTTAGGATTTGCACGCTATCGGTCCGAATTGCCAAGACCAGGCGCTGTTCCATTATTAGCGCGTCAGTTGGCTGCGACAGAATATATTCTGAAAGAAATGATTGAATCGCGCGTTGCAGAATTGCGCGCTTTTTCCCGGAAAGAATTCCCGGAAGAAAGCAGAGATGTCCCGGCATCGGAGGAAAGTGTACTGATGACGCGTGACCCATTTGATATAGAAGTGTTTACGGATGCTGGAAATTTCCGTCAGTGGATGAACAAAATTGCTCAGGCTCCGAAGTTCCTTGTTGTACGGTCTGTGGTGATTGAAAATGAAAAACTGACAGGCCCCGAGAGGATTTCTGCATCAGCGGTATTGCCCGTGGCACCTGTCATTGATCCTGCTTTACAGCCTTTACCAGAAGATGGGGCGCCTCCAACGGATGTCGCAGCCCCGGCGGCTCCCAAATATGAATTCGTTGTAGGAAAGGAAAAATTAAAAGTTTCCTTAAGAATTGAAGCCATTGATTTCACAGTGCCTGCCACTGCGGAAACATCAGAAACTGCCGGAGCGGAGAAAGCGCAGAAATAAACTAATTTTACCATGGACTGGATTCGTCAAAATTTTGAGAAATTAATTGTCTTGCTAATTGGATTGGCCTTATTGCTTTCCGCAGTATTGCTTTTTCAGAAAGTCCAAGGCTTCAATGCTACCTTTACCAGCTTGCGTTCACCCGAGAAAACAGCCGGTGTGGAACCTCTGGATTTGTCCGTGATTGATACGGCACGTGCAATGGTTGCAACTCCTGCAACCTGGGAAAAAACAGGTCCGGTTTTTAATTCCCGGCCCTATATTGTGAAAGATGGAGCTCTGGTAGATATTCTGGAAGATGGGGCAGTGGCATTACATGACCCCATCCCTAACTCCTGGTTTATCCAATATGAATTGGATATTCTGGACCCAGGCGTTCCTGAGCAAGATCCTGACCAGGACGGGTTTACGAATGCGGAGGAATATACGGCGAAAACAAATCCGATTGATCCACAATCTGTCCCTCCATATTACACCAAATTACGTTTGGAAGAATATATCAGCCAGCCATTCCGCCTTTTATTTGCTCAATACACAGGAGATACCTATCAGGTCAATACACTGGATGTGCGTCAACCTTCCCAATTTTTGAAAAAAGGGGATATGATCGCAGGAACTAAATATAAAATTGTGGATTTCGAGAAGAAAAGTGTGATAAATGAAGCAACCGGTGCAAACCAGGATGTTTCCGAACTCACTCTCGAAAACACCGAAACCATGCAAAAGATCGTTCTCCCTGTAGGAGTGGCGGTAAATTCGCCGGATTCGTTTGCTAAATTCAAATATCTTTGGGATGGCAGTTCTTTTCAAAAGAAAAAAGATGAAGAATTCTCATTGAAACCAGAAGAGAATGTACGCTATAAACTCAAAGATGTATTTGATCAAGGTGCTGAAATTGAGGTAGTTGGAACTGGTGAAGTGATCCAGATTCCTAAACTTGAATCACAAAATTAGCATTTTTTATAATAAAGTGGTGACTTTTTTGAAAAGATTTGTCATATAAAACAGCAGTTTCGCCGAAGTAAGGCTAAAGTAAGTAATCCATGAACCGTATGAAGAAAAGATCCTCCCTTCCATTAATTGCCTGTGTCAGCGTTGTTTCTACAATGTTAATGCCAGGCGCAGAGTTGTTTGCGCAAGTGGACGCTCGGGTAGCCGGTGCTGCCGATCGTGAAATTGCCAGACGTCAAGCAGATGCTGATTGGGCCGCAGCCGCAATGCTCAAAGGCGATCAACTGATGCTCGAAAAAGACTATGAAGAAGCATTAACGCAATATAAAGGTGCTGTTGATGCGATTCCTGACTCTGTTGCAACAGAAGATATTCGCAATGTCGCCCTGTCCAAATATAGTTACGCAGCTGTCCAACTGGCAGAAGAACGCGTGAGAGAAGGACGTTATCCAGATGCTCGTATTCTTTGCGAAATGGTGTTGGCTGAGAACTATAACCCCAATTACCGTCCTGCTCAGGATTTATTGAAGAAACTGGATGACCCACAGTATTTCAATCAGACAATGGGGCCTCGTTTTATTGCCAGCATCGAAGAAGTCAAAACCTTGCTGAATGAAGCACAAGGGTTTTTGGATAGCGGACGTTATGATCTGGCTTTGAAACGTACCGATCAGGTGTTGAACCTGGATCCATACAACGTGGCCGCACGCCGTTTACAGCAGGATATCAATAAACAACGTAACGATTATGGCAATGAAGCTTACACAGAAGCGCGTGGACGTATGCTGTGGGAAGTGACAAAAGCCTGGCAGTCTCCAGTGCGTCGTTATGGTGAAGCAGGTGGAAGCATTATTGATCAGGGACCACAGATTCAGGATACCACTGCCAGAATTAACCGTAAGATCAATTCCATCATTATTCCTTCTCTGAATTTCCGTGATGCGACGATTCGTGAAGCCATTGACTTCCTGAAACAGAAGAGCGCAGAGCTGGATACAAGCGAAAGCGATCCATCCCAGCGTGGAGTGAATATTGTATTGAAACTGGATGATGCTGGCGGAGAAGGTGCGGGCGTTGCTCCAAGCAATATCACACTGAATCTTTCCAACATTCCATTGTCTGAAGCCTTGCGTTATGTGGCACAGCAGGCAAACCTGAAAGTGAAAGTGGAATCCTTCGCAGTCGCGATTGTTCCTCCTACAGCAGATGTGGCAGACCTGGTAACACAGCGTTATCGTGTCTCCCCAAGCTTTATTCAGAGTGCTCCGTCGGCTGATACAGGTGGAAGTCCCTTTGGAGGAGGCGCTGCAACTGCAGGACGCAGTGGTGCTAAAGAATTCCTCGAAGCGAATGGGGTAGAATTTCCTCCAGGTGCCAGTGCGTATTATCTCGCAAGCACAAGTCAGTTGGTTGTGCGTAATACGCAGGATAACCTGGAATTGATTGAAATTCTGGTGCAGGCAAGTCAGACCGATATGCCTACTCAGGTGGAAATCGAAAGTAAGTTTATTGAAATTACACAAAATAACCTGAAAGAATTGAGCTTCGACTGGTTGCTTGGGCAATTCAACGTGGCTGGTTCTGAGCGTGTATTTGCAGGTGGGGGTACTTCCGGTACAGCTCCTGGGGTAGAAGCGATGGATTATCCATTCGTGCCACCAGGTTCCAGCAATCCTGTTGGACGTTATCCGCTGACTGCAGGTAACCGTAGTGGAAGTCTTGCGGTGAGTGCAAATGCAGTGGATGCATTACTCTTCCCGCTACAGGGGCAATCCCAGTTAGCGCCAGGGGTATTAGGATTGGCCGGTGTTTTTACAGATCCTCAATTCCAGTTGGTGATTCGTGCATTGAATCAGAAAAAAGGAGTGGATCTCTTGTCTTCACCACGCGTGATGACCAAATCCGGAAATAAAGCAGTGATTGAAGTGGTTCGTGAGTTCATCTACCCGGAAGAATACGACGCACCTCAGATTCCTACTGACTTCGGTGGAACAAGTGGTGGGGGCGGAACAACTATCAATACTCAGCCACAGGTTTTCCCTGTGACTCCTGCAACACCAACCTCCTTTGTCACCAAAAACATTGGGGTGACACTGACAGTTGAACCAACCGTTCTTTCGGATAAATATACGATTGAAATGCACATGCAGCCTGAAGTGATTGAATTCGAAGGATTCATTAACTATGGTTCTCCGATCAATACGGTTGCAATTGGTGGTGGTGGATTGGCACTCCCTCAGAGTGTCACATTGACAGAAAACCGAATCGAACAGCCCGTGTTCAGTCGTCGTGCAGTGGATACTTATGTGAGTATCTGGGATGGTCAGACGGTAGCACTTGGTGGCTTGATTCGTGAAGATGTGCAGAAAGTGGAAGATAAAGTTCCGCTTCTTGGCGACATTCCTTTCGTAGGACGTGCTTTCCGCTCGAATGTGGATCAGCATATTAAACGGAATCTGATTATCTTCGTCACCGCACGTCAGATTGACCCAGCCGGTCAGCCATTGATGGATCGTACGGATGATGATGAAGAAGTCATTTCTCCGACAATTGATGAGAACAGCTTCAATCTGGCGCCTCCACAGACGCCAATTTATTCGAAGTAAGATAAGTTAAGTGTTCTCGATTGGATTAACAGGCGGGATTGCGAGTGGTAAATCTACCCTCGCAATCCTGCTTTCCAATTTAATCCCCCTGGTACATTTTGATGCGGATACCGCTGTTCATGATCTGCTGGCAAATGATCCTGAAGTGAAACAGCAATTGGTGAAAGCGTTTGGAGAAAACGTTTTAACCCGTACCGAAGAAATCGATCGCGCCTTTCTGCGTGAAAATGTGTTTGCCTCTCTGACAAAAAAAACGATACTGGAGGGGATATTGCATCCGATGGTACGGAAGAAATGGCGAGAATTGCAGGAAGAGTTGCGTGCCCGTCAGGAACGTATAATATTTCTTGCAGATATCCCACTTCTTTACGAAACTGAATCGGAGCAGTATTTTGATGAAGTGGTGGTCGTTGCATGTGGCCGAGACCACCAAATGCAACGTTTGGCCGCCAGAGGGTTATCTCCTCAAATGGCTATACGAATAATTGAGGCTCAATGGCCTACAGAAAAAAAATGTGCGGCGGCCTCCCGTGTGATATGGAATGATGGCTCCCCCACATGTTTACAGGCTCAGGCTACACTTTTAAGTCAAAAATGGATTGATCATTATGGAAACTGAGGATAACGAACCGAAGGAAATCCCGCAGGAAGAAACACATGCGGTCGCAGAAGAAGAGGTGGTATTGCCTGAAAAAATATTTCTGAACGAACTTCAGAAATTGACGTATCACCAGCTCGTGGAAGAGTGTACGCGTTATCGGGTTCGTACGATGCCGGATCGTACTCGGCATCAAATTATCCTGGATTTACTGAAAATGTTTGCCAGCCAGCAAATCCCGATTTTTGTAGACGGGATTCTGGAGTTGCAACCGAATAATTCCGGTATGTTGCGCTGGCCGGTATATAACTTTAAGCCTTGTGCAGAAGATGTGCAGGTCTCTTCAGGTCTGGTTCGTAATTATGATTTGCGGGCAGGGCATCGTGTGTATGGAGAAATCCGAGTCGGCAATCATGGCGAGCGAACCTTGAGTTTGCACTCTGTTTTGCAGGTGGAGGGGCTACCCCCTGAAGAAGTGATTGATATTAAGCATTTTGATAAACTGACGGCCATTTTTCCTAAAGAACGTATTGTTCTGGACCACCCCAAGGCGCATTCCCTCACCGCGCGCGCAGTGGACTTGATTGCTCCGCTTGGACGTGGGACACGTGGATTGATTATCGCACCACCACGCGTGGGAAAAACGGTATTGATGAAAGAAATTGCCCGTACGATTCGTTTGAGCGATCCGACGATCCGGCTGATTTTGCTTTTGGTGGATGAACGTCCGGAGGAAGTGACAGACTTTAAGCGAAATATTGATGCAGAAATTTTCAGTTCTACTTTTGATGAGAATCCGACTCGACATACCCAGATTGCAGAGCTTGTGAGTGAGCGCGCGAAGCGCCTGGTGGAGTTGAAACAGAATGTGGTTATTTTGATTGATAGTATTACGCGTCTGGCGCGTGGCTATAACGCACTGCAGCCGGGAAAAGGCCGTATTATGTCGGGTGGGGTCGATGCCAAAGCCTTATTGAAGCCCAAGAAATTCTTTGGCGCTGCTCGTAATGTGGAAGAAGGGGGAAGCTTGACGATTCTGGGAACAACTTTGGTCGATACAGGCAGCCGCATGGACGATGTGATTTTTGAAGAGTTCAAGGGGACAGGGAATATGGAGATTCAATTGAATCGCGAAATGGCAGAAAGAAGAATTTTTCCGGCGATTCATATTTTGAACTCAGGAACCCGACGAGATGATCTTTTATATCATAAGGAAGAATATGAACGGGTACAGATGATTCGTAAACAACTCGCGTCTCTTCCGGCGATGGAGGCAATGGAAGTGTTGTTGAAAAATCTCAGGAACACAGATAGCAATGCGGAATTATTAATGACCGGATTGCGGTGACATGGATGGTGATTTAGGGTGCTCAACAAAATGATTCAGACACAGAATGAACTGGAAAAAGTAATTGAGGGGTGGCAGAAATTGTCACGCGTGGCCGTGGATACGGAAGCAGACAGCCTGCATTCGTATTTTGAAAAACTTTGTCTGGTTCAGATCGGGGATGCACAACAAAACCTTTTAGTGGATCCATTGGCAGATTTGAATCTGCAACCGTTACTGGATTATTTTTCCTCACGGGAAATTATTTTGCATGGAGCAGATTTTGATCTGCGGATGTTAAGACGAGGGGGAGAATTAAATGCTCCGAGAGTTTTTGACACCGTGATTGCTGCGCGTTTATGCGGGGTAAAAGAGTTTAGCCTGGCGGCTCTGGTAAAACAGCATTTTGGAGTAACTTTAACGAAAACGTCGCAAAAGGCGGATTGGAGTCAGCGTCCATTAACTGATCAAATGATGGATTATGCCCGGGATGATACCAATTATCTGCACCGCATTGCCGAGTATCTGGAAAAAGAATTGCATCGGTTAAATCGCCGGGAGTGGTTTGAAGAATCCTGTGAGAGGATTGTTGCATTATCACAGATCGAAAGAGAACGGGATTTGGAGCGCGTTCTGCGGATCAAAGGTTCTCATCCGCTGGACGATCGGACCAGTGCGATTTTACGTCATTTGTGGTTCTGGAGAGAAAAGGAGGCGGGCGAACGGGATGTCCCGGCTTTCCGGATTATGCGAAATGAAGAACTTTTAGCCTTGACGCAATCGGTGGCAGCAGGTTCGACCTCTATTCCAAATAAAATTCAAAACCCCAGAAGAGAACGCCTGGTTCAGGCAATCAAGGAAGCGCGTGATATTCCGGAAGAAAATTGGCCGCGGAAAACCAGCAAACCCAAGCCACCTCCGAATCCGGAAGGCGATGCATTATTCGATCGGCTTAAACATAAACGGGATAAAGCCGCGGAAAAACTGGATCTGGATCCTTCCCTTATCGCTTCCCGACAATTGCTGGAAAAATACGTCTATCTGAAAAAAGATCCGAAAGATCTTTTTATGAATTGGCAAAGAAATTTCCTGGAGATCTGAGCGATCCCCATACCGGTTGCGTACGTGTTCTATACGTCGCATAACAGGCGCACAAAATATTTCTGTGTGCAAACGCAACTTTTATCAAGGGATGGTTTTTATTCCTGTAGAAGTTAACTTTCAATAACCAGCAATTCATCTTCCGCAAAAAATCCTGTACGAAACCTCATAGTGAGGCGTCGAATTTCTTGAAAATAAAATCCGGAAAAAGTCCGGGGTTTGATTGTGGAATAACAAATCATCAAATTATGAAACGTATTCTTTTTTTATCAAAACTGTGTATGTGCAGTGTGTTTGTTTGTGGAGCCCTAAGCATGCCGGGAGTGTATGCAAATGAAGCAGAAAAACCTGCGGAAAAAGTAGAACAGGCAGAGACACGTAAAGAGCGTCCTGAACGGGAACGTGGAGGGCGTGGAGAACGTCCTGAACGCGGAAACGACTTACTCACGCCTGAAGAACGTACAAAATTGCGGGATGCCCGGGAAGCCACCAAGGATGATCCGGAAGTGCAATCCACGCGTGAAGCTCTCCAGACGGCCCAGAAAGCACATATGCAAGCTGTTCAAAAAGCCATGCTGGCAAAAGATCCGTCTCTGGAACCCGTATTGAAAAAACTTCAGGAACGTGGTGCAGGAATGGAACGCCCCCCACGCGGAGGACGTGGTCCTGGCTCTCGTCCAGAGCGTCCACGCCACGATAAAGGCGAAGAAAAACCTGCAGGCGAAGTCAAAAAAGAAGCCGAAGCAGTCAATCAGGCAATCGAAAACAGCGACAATATGTAATGACCGTCGCTCTCAGGCGGGGGAGATATGTTCCCCCCTGGGAGCGCCGACGTCTCCGTCGGCAGAAGCAAAGACAGCGTGTGTTCTCCTCACCTTAACCTTTCTCCCCCTCATCGAACATCCGTATGTTGCGGCACATCTTGAAATTCGACCCACTTAAATTCCTTATCGATTTTTTTGACTACAAAAATCTGGTTTTCGTGATCAGGTTTTCCTGCGAAGAAAGCGAATCGTCCCCATTGGGATTCGTCTGCGGGCGGAAGACTTCCTCCCGGCGGAATAAACAGGGGAGGGAGAGAAATGTCGATCGCATTTCCTTTTGCGTTGGGAATAAGAACCGGTGTTTCCACATTGATAAAACGATTGTTGGAAAGCCAGGTGCGATCAGGATTATCAGGATGGTTATAAGCACTGAATCCCGTCTTGGAATCAATAATTACGTTATTCATGAAGGTATTGGTGCCATTTCCTGCATGTGATTTAAATGCCATATTGGGCATATTAATAATCAGGTTATTGGACCACACTGCTTTGGCGGTATCTGCTTCAAAACCGAAACTTTCATCGATCGCGAGACTGCTGCCGTCAATCATATTTCCGGTTACCAGAAAATACGGCTGTCGTCCTCCGGTTTTGACTTCAATAACGGCACGCCAACCGGAATTGGTGCAGACATTATTTGCGATCGTTCCAAACTGGGCTTTGGCATAAATCGCAGCACCCGCGAGTCGTTTGCGTGGAGAACCATCCGGATAAAGCCAGGGTCCACGATGCCAGGTTCCATCTTTTAACAAAAAATGATGTCCAGGTTTGCCAGGCGTGACTGGTTCTCCACGATGAAAATCCCGGACCACATTTCCCTGGATAGAAACATTCCTCCCATACACCAGAATCCCATGGATGTAAGAAGAACTTTCATTTGCCTTCCTGCCTCCTCCCAGAATCTGGTTGTTTTGAATCACGACAGAGTTCACATGATCTAATGCGCCATCATCAATCATGCCCGCTTTTCCACCTCCCACCTGGATCGCAGTGCGTCCAAC
The DNA here is from genome assembly GCA_934667795.1 of uncultured Chthoniobacterales bacterium. Lineage (GTDB taxonomy): Bacteria > Verrucomicrobiota > Verrucomicrobiia > Chthoniobacterales > CAKUMP01 > CAKUMP01. Next base: position 11,750 of record CAKUMP010000030.1, read on the forward strand.
ATCTAAAAGCTGGTTGGAAGAAATTTCTACCGCATTCTGAACCGGACAGGCAATGAAAATTGTTTTCCATGTTTCGCCTTCAAAAAGGCAGTCTGAAATCTTGATACTTTTAATGCTTCCCTGATTAAATGCGATCGCTGTCCATGTTGTCTGAAAATGACAATCCCGGATGAGAACATTTCCGAGGGAACCAGCAGACTCTTCGTATTTCCCCGCACTTCCTGCAATCGCAGCATTGGCTCGGAATGACAAATTCTGTACGGTTAAATCCGGAGTGGCATCGGGCTGAAGTTTTGTAAGATCAATCACCGAACCTTTTTCAGAAACTTCCAGTAAGGGGCTGTTATTGACCCCTTGAAATGAAAACCAATTTCCTGAATGAATAGAAAAAAGAGCCGGAATGTTTTTCCCGAGCAGAACCGCAGAAGAGGCAAAGCGAAATGACAGACTGCGCTTTAAAGAAACGGTACTGAGGAACACATATTGTCTGTTACCAGGAAAATAAATTTCTCCTCCCTCGGGAATTTCAGTCAGTGCTTTTTCTAAAACGGGCGCCCAATCCTGGATTTCATCAGACGTAGAGGGAGAAATGAAATCCAGAATGCTGTGTGTTTCTTCTGCGTGGCTGAACGCCTGTGTGAAGAAAAATAAATTAATGAACAGAATGAAGAGGATTGGTCGCATAGGTCGTATGAATAGGTGATTGTGCAAGTTCCCAGGGGGTGATGTTTTGTGCGATACAATGCGCTGCCATTTTTCCGGCGGATTCTCCCATGGCGACCGCATTTCCAGTGACACGATAACTGGAATGCGCGATGAAATCGCCACTGATGCAACGCCCGGCCATCAGTAATCCGTTTACATCTTTGGCAATCAATGCACGACTGGGAATGTCATAGGGCTGGGTGCGGATTTTAAAACTTTTATCGTAGGAGGTTCCGGTTTTTGCCTGGGTGGAATGGACATCCATTCCGAACGTGCAATGGCATGCCGCATCGGCGTGACGCGTGCCATTCGCCAGATCATCCGATGTGACTTGATAAAACCCATGCAGACGTCGGCCTTCACGGATTCCGATTTGCTCTGCGGTTGCGACAATCCGAAGGTCGGTCCAGGGCGCACCGAGAGCACGTAAGGAATGCACTTGACGATGTAACTCGCTCCTCGCTTCAAGTGTTGCCTGTGTGATGTCTTGTGCGCTTGTGGGTAGAAAGCCATAAGCGTGATTGCTCATGAGCGCGAATAAGTCGTCTCTAATTTGGAATAAAGTAGGAGCGCCGTAAGAAGGGGAAATATTTGCCCGTTGCATTTCTGCTAACAGATTGCTTTTCGCAACCGCATCACCGCCTCCAATAAAAGAAGGGATTTCGTTCGGACGCACGCCGGTGACGAGTGCAATCAAACTCATCGGTTGGGTTAAAGCGGTTTCCGGATGTCCTAAATCAAACCCGCAACCTGCCAGCGCTCCGAGATCACCGTCGCCCGTGGTATCAATAAATATGCGGGCCCGCCAGGCTTCACGTCCGGATTTTGATTCCGTGAAAACGGCCGAAAGGTGATCCTTTGTTTGTTTATGACACCCGACCAAAGACGTGTGGAGTCGAACATGGACACCGGATGTCAGCACCAGCTCTTCCAGAAGAAATTTCATTTCTTCGATATCGTAAGAAAAGTTTCTGCCTTTGATGCGACGTGCGCCGCGTTGGTCCAGATGCTGGCTGATCTCCTGCATGATGCCGGTTTTATTTCCTGCATCAATGATCCAACTGAGAAGCCCGGCTGTCCAGACACCACCCAGGCATCCGTGAGATTCCAGAAGCAGCGTGCGGGCGCCATTGCGTGCCGAAGCGAGCGCAGCGGCAATACCGGCCGGACCTGCTCCGGCGATCACACCTGCATAATCACCGGAAATTTTCACTTTGCGTGAAGGCTCTTCAATAAAATCAAAAGTTTGTTTATTCATAAGAAATAATCAGGGGAGTGTTAGGATTAAGGTTCGAGGGTTCATGGGGGAAACTATTCGCAAAATCTTTTGGCGTTACAATGCTAATTTTGGTATCATCGTAGAATGAAGCAGGTGCGTATGGAAGAGATTGCGATTCGAGCGGGGGTTCATCGCACGACGGTTTCGATGGCGCTGCGGAATCATCCGAAGCTGCCATTAGCAACCAGGGAGCGGATTCAGAAAATTGCGGCAGAAATGCAGTATGTTCCTAATCCGCTGGTATCTGCATTGATGCATTATCGTGCCGGGAGGCGCCGGCCTGAAGCGCAGGGAGAGATTGCATTTTTGACAAATGAAGTTCAGGAAACGGGATGGAAAAGGTCACTTGCCTATCAGCGGATTTTTGAGGGTGCGCACAGCCATGCGGCTACGATCGGGTTTCAATTGACTCCGATCTGGTTGAAACGGCCAGGAATGAATAAACAGGTCTTAAACAAGATATTTTATCAAAGAAATATTCATGCCGCGATTGTATGTCCGTTAAATGAACACCCCAGGAAGCTCGACTGGGTGGACTGGAGCCGAGTGAGTGCGGTGGCGATCGGATATTCGTTACAGTCGCCTAATCTTCATCGGGTGACCCATGATTATTTTCATGCCATTATGACGGCGGTGCAGCATACATTGGGATCAGGATATAAACGGCTGGGCCTCATTTTGGACGGGACGACAGACGACCGGGTGGATCATTTATGGTTAGGAAGCTGGCTTGCGTTGAGGGAAAAATTTCAGGAAGTACTTCCTCCTTTGATCCTGCAGGGGGCAGTGGCAGAATTTCCGTTGCAGAGAAAACAGTATTTTCAGGAATACCAACCGGATGCGATTTGTGCATTGCCAAATACCCCGATGGAGAAATTTTCTTCTGGTCCTGAAAAAGGAAAACTCCCGATGCATGTCAACCTGGGATGTTATGACCGAAATTCCGCGCTTCCGGGGATTTATCAGAATTACGAGCAAATTGGGCGCGTGGCGGTGGAGCAGGTCACCA
>CAKUMP010000031.1 GCA_934667795.1 uncultured Chthoniobacterales bacterium
TGTGATTTTCACTCCCCCCATATTCTTTGCCACTCCCTCCATTCTTCAACAACCCGTTTTACAAAGAAGGACGGTATTTAAAAAGAGTTAATATCTAATGTCAACAGTTTTTGAGATTAAGTCTCAAGATCAATGAAGATGGATAAAAATGGGGGAGGAGAAAAGAGTAGCAGGCGATTATTCTGTGGGAGTATCCATAGAATTGTCCGAGGGATCAGAAGGATTATTCGAAGAGGCAGAAGGCTCCTCGGAAGAATGTTTTGCATATTTCCGCAAGCGTTTTGTGGTATGAGGGACATTCGCTTCCGGGAGGACAGCTTTTTGAGTGGATACATGGGGGGACTCATCGGAATCGGAGTCGGTTGGGGGTGTGAAAAGGCTGGAAACGGCTGGTTTTTCTTCTGTTTCGGCAGGGGAATCGGAGACGGGAAGAGTAGAGGGTGTCACAGGAGCAGGGGTTCCTTGCGGAGCAGAATTTGCGCGTAGAGAAGAAGGCGCGGAAGTGGCGGTATCGACAGAGCGGCGTTTGGGTTTAGGATTTAATAGTTTTGAAAACCCGATCATTGCGGCGAGGGCGATGGGGAAGAAAATAAAAGTGGCATAATCGTGATAAATACCGGCTGCGATATCCGGGTTGATAAATTTTGCGACGAGGACAATGGTCACAATACGTCCGGCATTTCCGATAATGGCAAAAAGAGCAGCAGCAGAGAAAATAAGAATTTTTTTCCAGAGTTTATCCTGGGTAAAATGCACATAAAGTGCGGCGACCATGGTCATCGCCATGAGGGAATTGATACCGGAGCAGCCCTCTGCGATATCAAAGCCGAAAGAATCATCCGCTGCCCGGAGGGTGGTGCCGATGGCGGTGAGTTTAATTCCTATAAAATTACAGACGAACTGCGCGACCCCCGTGATGATAAACTGGAGCTTGAAAGTGGCCTGCTCAATAAAGTTGAGAGGAACCATGAAAAATAAAAACCCGATCGGAAACAGAAGAATGCGTGCAATTTTAGGCCCCAGAGCAAAAAGAACACCGCCCCATAACACAATCGGAAGCGATCCCAGCGCAATACGCGCCTGTAAAGTTCTCGCAGCCCCAAGGTAAAGCAGAATCCCGAAAAGAAGTATCCAAAGCCCCCAATTCGATTTTCCCAGAGGAGCAGCAAGCAGGTCCTTCCTTTTATGCCATAACAAAAACAGAAAAATCAGAGGAATGAAACGGGCGTGTTCATAGTTGGTTTCTGCGTTCCATGCCTGCCAGGCCCATTTGAATGTGGATAAAGCCCCTGCAGAGAATAACCCGACAAAACAGTAAAAATAAAGAACCACTGCCAGGGAAAGTCCTAAAGCAAGCAGTGCTTTAGGGTTAGAACGCAGATCGCGTAATGTAACCTCTCCGTTTACAGAGGAACTCGAACTGATAGGATTACCTGCTGCCATGAATGGTTACCATCTAATATAAAAATTTTATATACACAAGGATTTTACTTTTTTGAAAAATGAAAAATCGACGTTTTCGAGGAACTATGGCATAAATATACACTTATGTCGAATTTTTCTCCGAAAGTGGATGTGACGCGATGTGGGTGGTGTCCTTTGGATGACCCACTTTATGTACAATATCATGATGAAGAGTGGGGAGTCCCTTTATATGACGGCAGGAAACTTTTTGCGCTTTTGCAACTGGAAGGGGCGCAGGCGGGGCTGAGCTGGCGCACGGTTTTGCATAAACAAGAAGAATACAGGCGTGTTTTTGAGCAGTTTGATGCAGAACGTTTATCTAAATGGGGAGAAGAAAAAATTGCGAACGCTTTACAGAACCCCGGGATTATCAGAAATCGGTTAAAAGTCCGGGCGGTGGTCAGGAACGCATTGGCATTTCTGGAGGAATTTGGGGGAGATTACGAAAAATTTTCCGATTATCTCTGGAGTTTTACGGGAGGAGAGGTCATACGAAATGTCCGGTATGGGACAGCCGACGACCCAAGCACCAGTCCTGCCAGTGATGCGATGAGCAAAAGTTTAAAAAAGGCCGGGTTTACTTTTGTTGGAAGTACGATTTGTTATGCCTTTATGCAGGCTGCAGGAATGGTCAATGACCATAGCGTGGATTGTTTTAAGCGGACGGAGGAGTGAGATCCGCAAAGAAGAGCTGACCGGCTGACGTTTTGGTTGCGCCTTTAATAGTGACGGACACCTGCTGTCCCAGGAGTTGGGAGGAATTATCAACAACGACCATGGTTCCATCGGGGAGAAATGCGATGGACTGATGGGATTCTTTGCCGGGTTTGGACAGCGTGATCTGGATATCGTCCCCAGGATGGAGGGTGGGTTGAAGGGCGGTGGAAAGTTCGTTTAGCGAAAGAGTAGAAATCCCTTGAAGACGCGCGATTTTACAGAGGGGGGCATCATTGGAAACCAAACGGGCCTGGAGAACACGGGCTAATTGCAAAAGGCGGGAATCGACAGGGGTCGCAGTGTCCAGGCTGGATTCATGAATGCTGAGTTCGATCGCGGGAGATTGACGGAGTTCGTTTAAATGATCCAGACCGCGCTTTCCCTTGGAACGTTTAATCGGGTCATGGGAATCCGATAATTTTTGTAATTCGTGAAGCACAAAATCCGGGACGATAATCACCGAAGAAAGAAATCCTGTTTCACAGATTTTTGAGATACGGCCATCGATAATGATATTGGTATCGAGGAGAATAGGAATATCCTGGATGGAATGGCGATGAAAACGGATATAGGGAATGACAAGAGCAAACTCATCACGATTGCTGCGCATGGCAAGCATCATTCCGATATACCCAAGAATGACATAAACGATCAGGCTGATGGACCATTCGACATCTGGACGTTGATATTTGAGGACATCGGATGCCAGAAGAAGTTTGGCGGCGACGAGTCCGAGCAGCATTCCAAATGTGGCAGAAGAAAAAACACGAAGGGTAAAGCCGCGTAAAAGACGCTCGATCAGGACAAGCGTAAGACCAAAAACTGCTCCTGTCATTGCCCCCTTCAGGCTGGAATCAAAAACTTCTTCTCCAATGAGCATACCAATGCTCAAACAAAAGCTGATATAAAGAACGCGGAGCAGGTTTGTTGTGCGAAGTGGAGTCATGAGACAGGAAAGAAAATGGTAATTTTAAAAGTCGGGTGGTTTTTTGTAAAATGCAGAAGGAGGGTAATACATGATATGTCTGGGTGAAAGCATTAACGGTGACGACGATGGATTTTTTGGCGTGGATTTTCGGTAGTAGTCGTGGAAGTGGTACTGGTTGAGGACAGATCGGAGCGGTCCTTATAGAAAAGGATACCATGTTTTCGTAGATTTGTCACGAAGGCTTCAATCTCTGCAGAAAAATGGGGGTCATTAATAAGTGTGGAAAAAAGTCCGGGCCCCTGCGTGATTGTTTCGATTGCTTTTTGAGCTGCCTGGAGTGTTGCGCGTGCATCTTCGATAGCCGCACGGGAGTCCTCGATCGCTGTTCCTAAATTATCGGCAGCAGACTTGGCAGAGTCCATCGTTTCCCCTGCAGTATCCATCGCAGATTTGGCAGATGCGACCACTTCTTTGGAGTCCTGGACGACAGCGCGCGCATCCTCGAGGATCGAATCGATTTTCTCGGAAGAAGCGGTTAAGTTTTCGGTTGTCGCAGAGAAATTATCAATGGAAGAACGGACTGCGGAAAAAGTTTCTTCGTTGAGGAGGCTGGAATTAATGTTGGTAATAGAGGTATCGATTTTAGCGATGGTGGCGCGCAGGTCCTGAATCATGGCAGTTCCTTCACGGGTAATATCATCCATTCCTGCCTGCCGGGTACCTGCGATGATGGCACCAGGATCGATAAATGTTTTTCCGTCAAAATCTGCAGGGGAGATGACATCGACGAATCGGTCTCCCAGAAGACCGGAACTGCCGACCAGGAATTTGGCCCCTTCGGGAATCCGGATATTGGAGTAAATACGTAAATCTACTGTGACACCGGAAGGAGACTCCAGCGCTTTCGGAGCCATGGTGATTTCTGGTGCAATGGCAACGCGCCCGATTCGGGCCCCGCTGAACAGAACATCAGAATCCTTGAGCAGCCCGCTGGCATTATCAAATTCTACCGTGATGATGTACTGGTCGCGAAAAGCTTCTCCCATCCGGCCAAACCGCACAATCAGAGTGACAGCGATCAGCAGGCTGAACAGAACAAAAAGTCCGACTTTGAATTCAAGGGCGCGTTCTTGTGTGGTGGACATGGTAAAGGGTATTTCAATAGGTTAATGCTGGGAATCCTCAGAGATTCCATTAATAAAATTATAAATAAGCGGGTCTGCTTTAGCCGCTTCCTGGAGTTCGGCCGGAGTCCCATAAAAATAAATCGCACCATTATGAAGGTAGGCAATATGGTCTGCGATAAAAAATGCGGATTTCATGTCATGGGTAACGACGAGGTTGGTGACATTGAGTTTTTTGTTCATCCGTTTGATCAAATGATCAATACTGTCAGCCACGATGGGGTCGAGCCCTGCGGTCGGCTCATCATAAAGAAGGCATTCCGGCTGGGCGGCGATGGCGCGAGCGAGGGCTACCCGTTTTTTCATCCCCCCGGAAAGGTTGACAGGCATTTTGTCCTGTTGTCCGTTGAGATCCACGACTTCCAGTGCTTCAGCCACTTTTTCCTGAATGACCTTTTGGGAACGTTCTCCCGCTTCACGAAGCGGAAATGCCACATTTTCCGCGACCGTCATGGAGTCAAAAAGTGCTCCGTCCTGAAATAATATCCCGATTTTTTTCCTAAGAGGGGCAAGTTGCCGTTCGGATAAAGGGACAATATCCTGATTGTTAACAAGAATTCGTCCTGAATCCGGCTTCATTAAGCCAATAAGATGGCGCAGAAGAACACTTTTTCCTTCCCCGGAGCGTCCAATAATCACCAGAGAATGGCCGGGCTTTACATACAGGTTGACGCCGCGCAGGATTTCCTGGTCGCCAATCGATTTATAGATATTTTCAACAAAAATCATAAGCTTAATCGGCGGGCATGACGATGTTCAGAGCCATGGTCAGGAAAAAATTGGAAATTAGAATGGCGAGAGAGGCGATGACCACTGCACGGGTCGTACCATTTCCCACACCAACCGCTCCGTTGGAGGCTTTCAACCCTTCGCGGCATCCAATCAGCACAATCAGAAGCCCAAAAAACAGCCCTTTGGACATCCCCATCAGGAGGTCTTGCACCGTAGTGAATGCCAGCATATTGGCAACATAATAGGCTCCCTGGATCCCCATGATCCATACTCCCACGATATATCCCGCAAGAATCCCAAGCCCAATCGCTTCGGCGACTAACAAAGGCATGGAGAATAAAATGGCCAGAAAACGAGGCAGTACCAGGTAATCTACCGGATGCACCGCAAGCGCTCGAAGTGCGTCAATCTGTTCGGTGACTTTCATGGTTCCGATTTCTGCGCTCATCGAGGCCCCTACGCGCCCGGCGACCATCAGCCCCGTTAACACAGGTCCTAATTCCCGGCACATGGAAACAGCAACAACCGGACCAACCGCAGAGTCCATTCCCAGGTAATGAAATTGAAAAAATGTCTGGGCGGCAAATACTGCTCCCGTAAATGCCCCTGTAACCACTACCACCAATTGAGACCGCCCCCCGATTTCCAAAATCTGCCCCAGAAAGAGTCGAAAACGCAATTTTCCCCGAAACAGGCTCTCCAGCGTTTGCAGAAATAGAAAAAGCAGCTCTGCCAGGTACCGACAGAAACAAATACATTTCTGCCCTGCTAAACAAATCAAATCCCTCAACATACTCTGCTAATTTCCATATAGGGTCCCATGAACATACAAAAGTATGCACGAAAAATGGAAACAGAGCAATAGTCTGGGAGTGTCGATGTCGCCCTCAGGATATTTTCATGGGATTTTTATTCGCATAATTTAGGGTCTGTCCCTTACTTTTCGAAGCGGATGGGGCGTATTTGGAGTGCGGCGGTTTCCGCCGCTTTGGATCATCGCGCATGGGGTGTACGAACATACCCATTGTCTGGCGAAACTCAAACGTCTGTCGAACCAAAGCGGTGCAGAGCCCCGCACTCCAAATACTTCCCGTGTGGTGAGAAAAACCTCTGACATGCCAGAGCCACTTGAATAATATGGGATCTATCCTTTACTTTCCGAATGGGATGGGGCGTATTTGGAGTGCGGCGGTTTCCGCCGCTTTGGATCATCGCGCATGGGGTGTACGAACAACCTTCGCATGGCGAAACTCAAACGTCTGTCGAACCAAAGCGGTGCAGAGCCCCGCACTCCAAATTCTTCCCGTGTGGTGAGAAAAACCTCTGACATGTCAGAGCAGTCCAAATTTTTTACTTTGCCAGCAGTTGGGTGCGGGATTTAGAACGTAATTCGGGCGGGATCACCCCGACAAAACGCGGTTTCAGCCCCAATTGCTCAAAAACGGCACGAATATCGTCCAGTTGGGGTGTAGGTTTTTCCAACTCCATATAAACGATATCATGGTTTGTATCTACTTTATAACGGATATTAGGAACGGTGCCAAAAGCATGATCCAGTTCCATGATTGTGTCCAGATTACGGACTCCGGCTGCATAAATTTCGAGTTCCACCATATATTCCGTCCTTTCTCTGAGGGTTAATATTAATAATAAAGGATGGTTTAGAAAGTGTCGAACAAAATTGTTGATAAATGGTGAAAAGAGGAAGAAATTTTTCTGTGGGATGTTTTCGATGGTTGCGTAAATGGGGAGGGTCTGATAACTACGTGAGAATATACGGAGATTCTGCTGATTTGGGGAATGAACCTGATGAGTGGAATGGACATCCGGGAACAAGGAAATCTGATACATTATAAGAAGCTATGCCACGAGATAATACGATTAAGAAAATTTTATTGATCGGTTCTGGTCCGATTGTGATTGGACAAGGATGTGAATTTGATTATTCGGGGGTACAGGCATGTAAAGCGTTGCGGGAAGAAGGGTATCAGGTTGTTTTGATCAACTCGAATCCGGCGACGATTATGACGGATCCTGAGTTTGCGGACCGGACGTATGTGGAGCCGATTACGCCGGAAGTGGTGGAGAAGATTTTGGAACGGGAGAAGCCGGATGCGTTATTGCCGACATTGGGTGGGCAAACGGCATTGAATACCGCGATGGCTTTGGTTGCGAATGGGGCATTGGAGCGACATAACTGCCGATTGATTGGAGCGAATGCGGAAGCAATTGAGAAAGGGGAGGATCGTCATTTGTTTAAAGAAGCGATGATCAAAATCGGGCTGGATGTGCCGGTTTCAGGGATTGCGCATAAAATGGAAGAAGCGCGCGAAATTGCTGCCCGGATCGGGAAAATGCCATTAGTGATTCGCCCGGCATTTACGCTTGGTGGGAGTGGGGGCGGGATTGCCTATAACAAGGAAGAATTTGAGGAAATTGTGGCACGTGGGTTGGACCTTTCTCCGGTAAGTGAAGTTTTGATTGAAGAATCGCTTCTGGGGTGGAAAGAGTTTGAAATGGAGGTCATGCGGGATTGTGCGGACAACTGTGTGGTGGTTTGTTCGATTGAGAATCTGGACCCGATGGGGGTTCATACAGGGGATTCCATCACTGTTGCGCCTATTCAGACGTTGACGGATAAAGAGTACCAGTTGATGCGGGATGCCTCTTTTGCGGTGATTCGCGAAATCGGGGTGGAAACCGGAGGATCGAATATCCAGTTCGCGGTGGACCCGGAAACAGGGCGGATGATTGTGATTGAAATGAATCCGCGTGTTTCCCGTTCTTCTGCACTGGCGTCCAAAGCCACCGGATTTCCCATTGCAAAAATTGCGGCAAAGCTGGCGGTGGGATATACGCTGGATGAACTGAAAAATGATATCACCCGTGAAACCCCGGCGTGTTTTGAGCCGACCATTGATTATGTAGTGACCAAAATCCCGCGCTTTACGTTTGAGAAATTTGCTGGAGCGGACACCACATTGACATCGCAAATGAAGAGTGTGGGCGAAGCGATGGCAATCGGGCGGACGTTTAAAGAATCGCTTCAAAAAGCGTTGCGTTCTCTCGAAGTGGGACGTTTTGGTCTGGGAGCAGACGGAAAAGGGGTTGAGCCGAAGCTGGAAGATGGTTCCTGGGATCGCTCGCTTCTGGAACAGCGCCTGGCAACCCCCACTGCAGAACGCATTTTATACCTTCCTTACGCCTATAAGGCAGGAATGAGCACTCAGGAAATTTTTGACCTCTCTAAAATCGATCCCTGGTTCCTGGAAAATATCCGCCAACTGGTCGAAGAAGAAGAGCGAATCCAGAATGCAGAAGCAGTGGATTACAAACGGGTGAAAAAACTTGGATTTTCCGATTGGCAGATCGCCTATTTACGTGGAAAAACCGAGTTGGAAATCCGTGCGGAGCGCAAAGCAGCAGGAGTTTTACCGACGTATCGTCTGGTGGATACCTGTGCGGCGGAATTTGAAGCATTTACTCCCTATTATTATTCATCTTATGGATTGGAAAATGAGACACGCGCAAGCGATTCCAAAAAGGTGATGATTCTGGGCGGAGGTCCTAATCGCATCGGGCAGGGGATTGAGTTTGATTATTGCTGTGTGCATGCCGCTTTCGCTCTGAAAGAGGAAGGGTTCGAAACCATCATGGTGAACTCTAATCCGGAAACCGTTTCGACAGATTATGACACAAGTGACCGTCTGTATTTTGAACCTCTGACATTTGAAGATGTTCTGAATATTTATGAGCAGGAAAAATGCTGGGGCGTGATTGTGCAGTTTGGAGGACAAACTCCCTTGAATCTGGCAGAACAACTACAGGCGGCAGGGGTGAATATTATCGGAACACAGCCCGCCAGTATCGAAATGGCTGAAGACCGGAAACATTTTGCCGCAATGCTGGAAAAACTGGGCTTGCTGCAGACCCCAAATGGAACGGCTGTAAACGAAGAAGAAGCCGTGGCAATCGCAGAGCGTATCGGGTATCCTGTACTTGTACGCCCCTCGTATGTACTGGGCGGTCGCGCAATGGAAATCGTTTATCAGGAAAGCGATTTACGTCGCTATATCCGTACCGCAGTGGACGCAAGCCCGGAACGCCCGGTGCTGGTGGACCGTTTTCTGGAGGATGCTTTCGAAGTGGATGTGGATTGTATCTCGGATGGCGAAACAAGCGTGATCGGTGCGATTATGCAGCATATCGAACAGGCCGGTATTCATTCCGGAGATAGCGCCTGCGTGATCCCTCCATTCTCTCTCAGTGAGGGCGTTAAAGCAGAAATTACCCGTGCAACTAAAGCAATGGCAAAAGAATTGCATGTAAATGGGCTGATGAATGTGCAGTTTGCAGTCAAAGACGAAAAAGTGTATGTTCTGGAGGTGAACCCTCGCGCCAGTCGCACGGTCCCGTTTGTATCCAAAGCGATCGGAATTCCATTGGCAAAATTAGCTGCCAAGGCGATGGCAGGACGCACATTGGCCGATCTCGGCTTTACACAAGAAGTCGTTCCCACCCATTACGCCGTCAAAGAAGCCGTTTTCCCGTTCGCACGCTTCCCGGGCCTCGATATCGCTCTGGGACCAGAAATGAAATCCACTGGCGAAGTCATGGGAATCGATGCAGATCTCGGAATCGCATACGCAAAATCCCAGATGTCTGCTCAACCCCCACTCCCAACCAGTGGAAATATGTTCATTTCAGTCAAAGATTCCGATAAAGTCGAAATCATTTCCCTCGCAAAAGAATATCAGGAACTCGGATTCCATATCTATGCAACCAGCGGAACCGCTTCCCATCTCGAAAATAATGGCGTCAAAGTCTCAAAACTCTTTAAACTCAGCGAAGGTCGCCCAAATGTCCTGGATATGATCAAAAATGGCGAAATCCATTTCATTATCAATACCCCAAGCGGAAAAAACCCGCGACGCGATGAAGTCATTATCCGCTCCGCTGCTGTCACACAGCGCATCCCCATTATGACCACACTTTCCGCCGGACAGGCCAGCCTCGTCGGAATCCGTTCCCTCCTAAAACATGGACTTTCCGTTAAATCTTTACAGGAATACCAATCCTGATATGAATAGGTCTGAAGATTTTTACAGAATTTAAACTAAAAAATTTTGCAAGAATTCAAATAAAGAAAAAATGGTATTTTTTTCTTGATTGAAATTAGAAAATGGGTATATCGTATGAGCAAGGTGAAAGAGAAGACTAAAACGACGATGTGGCTTGGGATCATGTTTGGTTGGGTGGGATTGTTCTCATTTGTTGTGAGTGGGGTGTGGATGGTGTTGGATCCTGGGGTAATTACTGGCCTGGGGGAAAAGAAGATGATCCTTGCATTTACGCATATGGTAACGATTGGGTGGATAGGATCGGTATTATTTGCGGTGGGGTATTCGTTGGGACCGGCGCTTAGCGGGAGCAAGCTGGTGAGTATTGGGCAGGGTTGGGTGCATGGAGTGCTGCATGTGTTTGGGTTAGCGACGATGGTGAGTGGAGTGGTATTGGAAAATGAAGTGATACGAGGGGTGGGGGTATTGATGTTATGTGTCGGGTTGCTGGTAGGAGGGATGGATTACTTTCGGACTGCGAGCAAGAAGTCGATCTGGACGGTGGCGAACCTGACGTTTCAGTCGGCGATTTTCTGGTTTATTTTATCGGCGGTTCTGGCGATAGCGACCTTAGCGGAGCGGAAGCTGGAATTATTTGGTGGATTTGAAGAAGGGTTGTTGGTGTTGCATACCTATGCAGCGATGGTCGGGGCACTGGGACAGGCGTGGTTGGGGGGATCGTTATACCTGTTGCCGAAATTTGAAGGAGTGGAAGGGGACCTTACGAAGAGTGGAACCGGCGGATGGGTGGGCTGGATAGGGATGAACATGGGATTGTTCGGGTTTTTCCCCGCATTGCTGAGTGGTGCGCAATGGATGTTCTATGTCGCGGCGATCATGACCATTGTTGGATTTATTGGTTATGCATTGGAAATTGTACGTCTGCTGATGCTGGGAAAAGGCCAAGGGGGATGGGCGACCCTGAGCCATATTACAGGGATTTTCCTGTTAATTGGATTGATGACCGTGATGGTGGGTGTGGGGATTGTGTATGGTTTTTCTTCCGTAGATACCTTACGCGAGTGGATTTTGATAGGGGTGCAACTGGCACTGTTCGGACCTTTTGCCCTGTCGGTAATAGGGATTGGACAGCGGTTACTACCTGAAGCGATCTGGAAATTGCGTTTTGAAGATTGGGCGAAACTGACCAAAGTACCATCCCTGAAATCACTGGAACAAAAAGGGGCGTGGTGTCCGGCGTATCTCTGTCTGCTGGTAGGTTGGCTTTACCTGGCCTATGGGCAACTGCTGGAAAATTCAGGAGCGGTGCAGGTAGGAGGAACTCTCATACTGGCATCCGCAATCTGGCTGATCGTGGGGATTGCTCCCGCAATTCAGAGAGTTCTTTTAGGTGTTCGTGTAGAAGATGTGAATATACAGGAAATTGTTGATAAAAATAAATAGGGGAAAACATTTTATGAAGAGCAAACAATACAGTTGGAAGAATGGGAAAGGAACCGGACGGAGGTGGATGGCCGGAATAAGTTTTATTGCACTAGCCGTATTGGGTACGGGGCTGTCCCTTGGATGTGACGCCTGTAACAATGCGTTTGGAAAGGAAATGGAAGCAGGGAAACGAAATCCCCTGTTGACACGGGATTTTGAGAATGCAGTTCGTAATCAGGCAGGATTAAACCTGGATGGACTGGGTTCCGGTGCATTTAAACCGCAATTAAATGAAGAAGCCGTTGCGAATGACAATGCGGAACCTGTGGCGGATGTCATTCAAGCGGAGGGAGGAACTGCGGATACACTTGCGCAGGCAGCTATCAATTCTGCCGAAGCGGTTCCAGCAGCAGCAAAAGTGACTTCGCAGAGCTTTAATACCCGGGGGCTTGAAGTGCTGAATCCTGCAACACGGATGGCAGTGCCTAAAGAATGGGAAAATGATCCCTTTATTGATGTGATTCGCAGGGACTATGAAGCCTCGGTTCCGCCGACTTCTTATGTTCCACAGGACACTAAACCGGATCATTCCTTCAAATTTGAATTACATGAAGGAAAGGCGTATATCGGAAACGGGGTTATTTATGATGGATTCCTGACCGATGGAACGGTTCCCGGTCCTTTGTTTATCGTGGAAGAAGGTGATATTGTGGAAATGGAAATCATCAACAAGGGCGCGATTCCACACGGTGCCTCGATTCACTCTGCATATACACAAACATCAAAATATCTTGGGAAGATCAATCCTGGTTCAAGTGGAAAAGTCGTTTTCCGCGCGAATACGCCTGGGGTTTATATGTACCACTGCGCTCCCGGTGGGCATGCCATCCCCATGCACGTTTTGTTTGGTCAGTATGGAATGATGGTGGTGAAACCAAAATCTCACACCTACAAAATGGAAGAAGTGTTAGGAAAGAAACCTGACATTGAAATCTATCTGATACAGCATGAATTCTATGCCAGCGGTAAAGATGCGGTGAACGGGCATGCACTTTATACGACCTTTAACGGGAAACTGTTCCGCTATGTAGAAGAGCCTATCAAAGCACGTCCTGGTGATTTTGTTCGGATTTACTTCCTGAACGTGGGCCCAAACCTGATTTCCACATTTCACATTGTAGGGATTATCTGGGACTACATTTACTGGCAGGGGAATCCGCTGGTAGCAATGCCCGGCGGACAAACGGTTACGGCCGGACCGAGTGATTCGTTTGTAATCGATTTTCGTATTCCTCCCGATGAAGGAGCATATACGATGCTGACACACGCTGTTGGGTCTGCAAGTCGAGGTGGGATCGGGTTGATTGTCGCAGAAAAAGATGCGGAAATTGAACCTGTGATTCGTCCTGAAGGGTTATTCAATACGCAGGAAGAAATGGAAGCGATGTCGAAAGAGGCCGTGCGTACGATTTCTCCATTCAAACCTACGGATTATGATCGGACGGTGCGTATGACTCCAGGAGAAGGTGATGTAGCAGAGGTTAAAATCATCGGGAACTCGTTTGATCCTAAAGTGATTGAAATTGAAGCCGGTACGACCGTACGCTGGGTGAACGAAGATGCATTTGCTTACTTGAGCGGGGAATTTGCCGGGGTGCATAATGCGCAGGGAAGTAACTCGACTCCTCCGGAAGGGGAAGAAGAAGAAGCCTTTGCGACTGCATTACTTGCACATGGAGAACATGAGGACTATACTTTCACGCAGGTGGGAGAATATGATTATATCTGCTTGCCGCACCCGTATATGCAAGGGAAAGTAATTGTTCGGGAAAAAGGAAGCCTTGCTCCAGCTATCGGTAGCGGTGGTGGTGGAGGCGGTGGCGCAGGATGGTTAATCCCACTTGCTCTGGCCGCATTCTTTATCTCTTTAGTCAGTATCTTTGTTTCACGCAATACGAGTACAAATAATTAAAACACAATCTGAATAGGCCGATCTTTTTAAGCTATGTTTATATATGGGAAAATGGCAACGAACGCGATCTCGGTTATGAGCTATCTGGCTCAGGACTCTTGTATCAAAGCAGGGTCTGCTGAAATCGCGACTGTTCGTGAGCTTTCAAAACCATTAACAGCAAAGATTTTAAATCGATTGGCAACTGCTGGATTGGTAAAAGGTCAGCCCGGGCCAGGAGGAGGATACTCCCTGGCCCGGCCAGCCTCAGAAATCACACTCTATCAGATCGTTTTGATTTTTGAACAGCCCGAGGAAATGTCCGCATGTCCTTTCGGTCCCAACTGGTGCGGACAGGGGACCCCTTGTCCGATGCATGATTCCCTTGTTGCTCTCAGGGAAAGAAATATCCAGTTTCTGGAAGAAACCACATTGAGCATTTTCCAGCCCCCTCAAGCTCCCACACTCGAAATGTTGCATATTCAGGATTA
>CAKUMP010000032.1 GCA_934667795.1 uncultured Chthoniobacterales bacterium
CTGAATTTTTACTTGGTCAGATAAAAATTCCGGGTCTGTTGGCGGGGAAGTTCGACAGAAAATGTCTCAACCGTTTCGGCGACGATTTCTCCGGTCAGCATATCCCGCACAGTTGCAGTTTCCGGGAGACGAACTTGTACCTTACCGCCTTGCACGCCATGCATGCTCAGGACATTTCCTCGACAAACCACCACATTGCCAGCTTCTGCGACGGGAGGAATACCCGCATCTGCGACAATAGCATGGAACAAATCCGGTCCCAGCCCGCCTGGACTTGCCACCAGCACCACTCGATGGTCACCTCGGTCTTTTAATGCATTCGCAACCTCTCCGCTGTCTGCATAACGCCCAAGAACTTCCACTTTTTCATCTTCAATCGCAAGACGCAACCCACGCAACGTTTCATAAGCCGTTCCCTGACGTGGCCAGAGTTGATCAAAGGGCGCCCTGACTCCTGATTCCGCGACAACAGACAAATCCTCAAACGTTTCTCCTAAAGAAACTTCTATCCCGGTTAACTGCGTAATGTTCTTTGCATCCACTCCCGTTTCGCGAACCAGGCCCGCTGTATGTACAAAAACCAGTGTTCTCCCCTCTTTTGCCAGATTTTCCTGAATAAAACTAACTTGTTCCTCACTCAGGTACCAGGCGTTTAGAAATACCATGACTTCAAATTCCGGCAATTGCGGATCCATCAAGTCTTCCAATCCGTAAATCGCCGGTGTCACGCCACTCAGAAAAAGTGAGGATCGCGTCATGTTTAATGACGGATACAGCAATTGGTTCTGATACGCCCTGCTGATTGCCTGATTGGTCACCCCATCCGCAAACACCGCAACCTTTGGCTGGATATTCACTGTCGGCTCTGCTTGAACACGCTTGACGGCTTGAATTGATTCCGCAACGCCTTCCCGCGCAAAATCCGCGTAAAAGGAACCACCTGCCATTGTATAATACCACTGCCCCATCCCGTACGCAGCCGCAATGCCTGTTTCCCGACGGTTCACCGCATCAAACATTTCACGATTTTCCAACCTGCCCAGAATATTATAATCATAATAATCACTGGTATAGCGCGAGACTGCGGTTCGCAAATCCAGCTCACACAGCACCAGTTTATTGTGTAACCGTAAAGAGTCCACGCAACTGCTGAAGGTGCCACCACCCCAGCCCGGCCTCCGCCATGCACCGTAGTCCAATGGAGAAACAAAGAAATCCAGATACTGCGAACGAAGCCTCGGGACTTCTCCATACGCGTTATTTTCTCGTCCATACATCGCGTCCTGGTAATAAGTCCCAACTAATACAGGCTTCCCGGCATTTTTCTTCACCGCTTCGCCCAAACGATCTATCAACACGCCTTTGACCTGGCTTTCAAATGCCAGATAATCCATCACCGGCTTGTGCTTTTGCGGATCTAAAAAAACGGATTCCGCAACCCGCCGTTCCGCAATGGATGGCACACGCGCAGTCGCAAATGTGACTTCCGTATCTTTCCATGCGGATTGAAATGCTTCTTCCGTTTCATACTGTTTTTCCAGCCATTTTCGAAATGCATTCACCCCAGCTAAACTGTAATCTCCATGATTTAAAACACCGGATCGCGCCCAATGCCCCCATTGTCCATCATCCCCACCATATAACATCACGCCCACCACCCCTTTATAATAGGGTTTTGTTTTCATGTGCTCCAGCAATGCTTTTAACACCTCACTTGCATCTTTTGCATAAATTTCTGAACTCAAGGACGGACACCAAAACTCTTTTTCCGGGTCAATGCGCTCATTCCGATAAGCAATATTGTGCACCTGACTCCCCACCCCTTTTTCACCTTTCTCATTTTGAATCACTTCATCCGGGTAACGCTCCCCCCAGTCTGCAAAAGGCGTTACCGCAACACCCACCACAACCGCAATGTCCGGATCCACTCGCAACGCTCGCTCAATATTTTCATCCACAATCGAAAAATCATATTCCCCATGTCCCACCCACACTCCCGGACGCACTTCCCCATCCACTAAACGATATGGCCCCATTCCAATCTGCACGACCTGTATCGACACCCCGGCGTCCATAAACATTTGATGCAAACTGTCTTGCGGATCCCAGTAGGTCCTCTGGTACAAAATCGGCGGAGAAGTTTGACTGCCCAAATCCAAAACACTCTGACGACTTGTCTGCTCCAGTTTTCCCTGCTTTTCCGGCAGAAGCTTCATCGCTTCCAGATATTTTTCCTCCTCCATCAGAACATCAAAAAAACGTTCTTTCCTGTTCCGATTTTCCTTCCCGGCAATTTCCAGCTTCATTCCACCCAGCAGAACCGTCCCCGGGTTCCCTGTCAGCACCGCAGAGAACTGCACATGCCGAGTTTCCGCTCCTGTTGTAAATGTCAAATACCGAGGAATCGTTTCCCCCTCCACACTCGGCAGCAACAACCGCAATTCCGGATGCGTCCGAACCGCCACTCCCACCGGTCGCTGATCCAGCTCAACATATTCTCGCCCCTGCAAACTTAAAAACATCCCGTACGCCCAATCCTCACAACGCACTCCCATGGTGACTTTATACGTCGTTCCCGGCTGCACATCCATCACAGGCCCCAGAATTTGTACAAACCCTTCCGCCTCCATCTTGCTCACCGCCAGCCAATCCCCATCCAGTTGATGCTTTACGATCACTCCACTTTCCACTTTCACTTCATATTGCCCCGCCTCCACTTCTCGCACCCTCTGCTCTCCATACATTTTCCCGTTCCACAAAAATCCCCCCACCACATAAACACACAAGACCCAGTTCATTTTCCTCACCCAAAAACATCCGTTTCTTTGCTTCGTATTTCCAAACATTTTTATGAAAAGTTAAGTTTAAATAAATTTCCTTCCCCGGGCATTTCGTTACCCCTGTCCCAACATCCACATAAGCAAACGCTTTTCACCCCGTTTTAGCAATCCCCATACAATGCAATTGTTGCATTCAGGAGTTTGGACATTGGAATTGCTCTGGCATGTGCTAATCCTGAACGTATTCCCCGAATAGCCACGTAATCATCGCATCAAATAAATTTCTGCTTGCTTCTCCAAGTTGCATTCCTATTGTCTGATTAGTATTCACATGTCGGATACAAATAAAATTTTCTTTACGGGAGCCTTGGGAAGAATTGGCTCTAAAGTCCTCCCCCCCCTTGCAAAATCTCATTCGATTTACGCGACCGACCTGGTAACCAGTTCTATTGCGAACATTCCGGTTACAGCGGTAGATTTCACGGATTTTGAATCTTTACTCGATCACCTGGAGGGATGTGACACGATTGTGCACTCTGCGATTGCATCGATCTGGCAATTTGCCGACCTGGAAGAATTAAAAGTGGGACTTTCCCGGGATCGTCAGCATGAATTCAATCAACTGGAAGTAAAAATCAATGTTTCAGGCACGTTGAATCTTCTGGAAGCAGCTGTCCGGAAAAACATCCGGAAATTTGTTTTTTTAAGCAGCATGACAGCAGTTCTGGGAGACCCTGGAATAACTTCACCTGACCAATACCCTGCTCCCACCAACAGCTATGCCTGCACCAAACTGTTTGGCGAGCAATGTGGTTTCGCCTTCCAGCGTCAACACCCGATGCAGTTTCTGGCATTACGTATTGGCCAGCCTTACCCGATTGGTCACTGGAAAGAACACCAGTGGATCAACAACCCCAGAAGTCGAGGGATGCTGGTGACGCTTCCCGACATCGCACGCGCGATTGATGCCGCATTGAACAATTCTTCGGTCCATTATGGCATTTACCATGTTGTCTCGCACTCCGACTCACTTCACACGAGTCTCCAGCAGGGACAACAAATTCAATTTACCCCCCAGGATTACATCGAACCCGATGGAGCAATCCGTCCAGCAACCCCACAAGAAATCCAACAATCTCTTGCCCTTACAACCTCATGAAAACCTCCGATTCTGATTTTAAAATTGCTGTTCTCGCCACTATATTTCGTCATTATTCCCATGCGGATGTCATTCTCAGCCGCTGGCAAAAACCCATGGAACGTGACCACGAATGGAATTGGAAAGGCGGCACAATGAAAATTGCTTCCCTGTTCGTGGACCAGAAATTTGAAAATGACATGTCTGTGGATTACTGCCAAAAGCATGGCATCCCGATGTTTTCTTCGATTCGTGAGGCATTGACACTTGGAACGGATAAACTTGCGGTCGATGCCGTCCTGATTATTGCAGAACATGGAAGTTATCGTACAACCAAATGGCAGCAGATTGAGTATCCGCGTGCAGAATTTTTCCATGCAGCGGTTGATGTAATGGAAGAATCCGGCCGTATCATTCCTGTTTTTAACGATAAACATATCGCCTGGTCGCCAGCACGCGTCGCCTCTGTCTGTGAGCGTGTCCGCCGTCTTAATATCCCTTATTTTGCGACCTCCACGCTTCCCCTTTCACCCAAAAACCCACCCCTGGCACCAGAGTTTCTGGATGATCCTAAATTATATGTTTCTGTCTGTAACAGTTCGCTCGACCCTCACGGCTACCATTCCTTTGAGTGGGCACAATCCCTGATCGAACAACGTAAAGGCGGAGAAGCCGGCCCGGAAAAGCTGACGGTTTATTCCGGTGAAAAACTCTGGAATTTCTTCGATGCACACCCTGACCTGAAACAGCACCTCAGCCTCGCCTTCGATCTTCTGGAACCAAAAGAAGACGAACCGAAATATACGCTCGAAGAGTTTCGAAAAGTCCATACCTGCGTTCCTCCTCAGGCGATGGATATTCTTCATCGTGACGGATTTCGTTCGATTTATGTCGCATTCCCCGGTGCTGCAAACGGGTGGGCATTTTCTGTTGAAAACAAAAAAGGAGAATCTCACCAGCGCAAATGTCTCCTGGGTGGTCTAGCCGCTTACGCCGCACATTTTGCCAACTTGAATAATGAATTGGAAAAATTCTATCGAACCCAAGTCCCGCCTACACCATTAGCTCGTGCAGAATTCGTAGCCGGATTGCTCGCCGAAGCACATGTTCTTCTCGATCACGATCGTACCGAACGCGTCTTCAGCCCAACCGAATACCCACCTTACTCCGTTTAAGATTTAATGGATCAAGCCCCAGTGCTTGGTGAAGGGCCAATAGACAAGCAGACCACGTCCAATGACATTTTGTTCTTCGACCACGCCCCAGTTTCGACTGTCGGAGCTGTGGTAGCTGTTATCTCCCAATGCAAAATACGTGTTGGGGGGTAATTGAAATGTCTCACCCGGATTTCCCAGATAATCAAACTGATGCCCACGCGCATCGCCATTGGAATACCCCTGATACCCATTTTCCGAGCGGATCACGCGAGCAATTCCCGGTTCTACTGCCTGCACCCCATTCACGGTCAGCACCGGCGGATCAATCGACAACACATCTCCTCCAACCCCCACCAATCGTTTAATGTAAAACTGCGAAGAAACTCCCGGTGGCAACGTCTGTTCAATTTTCTTGATCCCCGTCGTACGAAAAACAAAAACATCTCCGCGTTTTGGACGGACAAAATGATAACTCATTTTATCCACCAGAACCTGGTCCCCCGTATCAATATACCCTTTTGCAACCGACTCGCCTTTACGATACACACGTTTCGCACGAATCCCGAACTGCTGCACCAAAACCTGGCTCGGAGCAAACACCGTATGCTTCTGCCCATTTTTCATCACCAGCGTTGTATAGGTAAACAAAGGCAGCTTTCGTTTCTCTTCCAGGTGCACCACATAATTATCATCCCCTTCCGAAACAATATTCACATACGTCCGGCCATACTTGATAAATTCCCATGCTTTTTGTATCCCACCCGGCTGTTCCTCTTCATTTGGATAAGCAATGACCCCGTTTAAAGTCGGTTGCATCGATCCCGTCGGGATTTTAAACGGCTGGACAAAATACGCTTTAATGCCTACCACCATGACAATCACCACCAGAATTACTTCACAGTTTTCGCGAATCGATGCATGTTTCGGCATCGGAAAATGCTGACCAAACACCGCTTCCGTTTTTTCTACCGCCTTATGGATTTCCTCATCCTTACGGTCCTTGATCGCCTGTTTTAGCTCCGCAAGTGTAAGTTCACATTCCCGAACTTTTTCTGGTGCCAGTAAATCCCGTCGATAATCCAGCAGTTTTTTTGCCCCTTGTACGACTTCCTTTGCCTGCTTGATGCTTTTTTTTTCAAAAATCCAAAACATAATTGATTACCCGGGTTTTTTATTTTTTAAACATCCTGATCATATTCTTTTCGAAATAATTTTGAAGATAATACGCAAATCCCGGTCCATTTTTAGCACAAGTGTTTGCCGTCGAATAAATCTTTTAAGAATGGGGCGATCCGGCTTTTCTTCGATTTGGCGACTTCTTCCGGTGTTCCGAATGCCACGACTTCCCCACCGCCGTCTCCTGCTTCCGGACCGATATCAATTAAATGATCGGCCTCAGCAATAACGCTCACATTATGTTCGATCACCAGCACGGAATTCCCTTCCTCTACCAGACGATGCAGGACTTTCAGCAATTGCTCAACGTCTGCCATGTGCAATCCAATCGTCGGTTCCTCCAGGAGATAAACCGTAGATTTGGTGGGGCGTCCCTGACGAAGCAACGCTTCTGCTGCGCGCCCGGTTCCTCGTTTCAACTGACTGACCAGTTTCAATCGCTGTGCTTCCCCACCACTGAGCGTGGGGCTTGGCTGTCCCAATCGCAAATACCCTAATCCCGTTTCCACTAATAACCCTAATGGACGCTGGATTTTGGGAAAACTTGCAAAAAACTCTGCCGCTTCCGCAATCGTCATATCCATTACATCGCCAATGCTTTTATCCTGATACCGGATTTCCAGTGTCTGTGCGTTATAACGTTTCCCCTCGCACTCATCACACGGGATATAACTCGCAGGCAAAAAGCTCATTTCCATTTTAATCACCCCTTGCCCCGCACAGGTCTCACACCGCCCCCCATCATTATTAAATGAAAAACGGCCTGCCTGATACCCTCGCATCCGCGATTCCGGTAACTGCGCAAATACTTTGCGAATTTCGTCAAATACCTTGATGTAAGTCGCAGGGGTGGAACGCGAAGTTTTCCCAATCGGACTCTGATCCACTTCATACACCGCTTCGACATGCTCCGCCCCCTCAATAGAATCATAGGGCTGCAAAACATACTGGTTTTTCGCACGTCTGCCCACCCGTCGTACTCCTGACTTCAATGCCGGCAACAGCACCCCTCGCATCAAGGAACTTTTCCCTGATCCAGATACTCCAGATAATACCACCAGACGCCCCAGCGGAATATCCACATCTACTTCTTTCAGGTTATTTGCTCTGGCTCCACGTAACTGCAGCCATTGAATATCCTCTCCACAAGAGCGGCGCTCTTCATGGATTTTAAAATAGCCACTCCTCTGCAAATATTGTCCGGTCAACGATTGTTTGGTCTTTTTAATTTGTGCCACCGTCCCCTCGGACACAATCGTTCCACCATGTTGTCCGGCGCCCGGCCCCAGGTCAATAATCCGATCCGCACGACGCATGGTCTCTTCATCATGCTCCACCACAATCAGGGAGTTTCCTTTCCCTTTCAAAATTTCCAGCGTATCCAGCAAGGCCACATTGTCCCGCGGATGCAGTCCAATGGTCGGTTCATCCAGCACATAAAGAACGCCTCGTAAGTTCGATCCCAATTGCGCTGCAAGACGAATCCGCTGGCTCTCTCCCCCACTTAATGTCTTTGCTGAACGCCCCAGAGCCAGATAACTCAAGCCCACTTTTTTCATGAACTCCAGTCGTTGTTCAATTTCCGGTAAAATAGTTTCCCCAATCGTCCGCTTCGTTCCTGTTAATTTTAACGCGCCTAACAGCTCTTCCGCATGTTGAATGGAAGCTCTTGCAAACTGATCGATTCCCACGCCATCCACAAAGACATTACGTGCGGTCCGATTGATTCTTGCTCCTTCACATTGCGGACATGCCTGGCGTTCCCCTTCATCCGAATTTTCCATCGCCTTCTCTTCTTCCAGTTCCTCTTCCAGAACAGATTCCGCACGATCGACACTGCTGGGGCGGAAATTCAGAATTTCTCCAAACCCACGGCAAGTTGCACACCAGCCATGCGGCGAGTTAAACGAAAACATTCTGGGATCCAGTTCTTCAAATGCCAACCCACAAGATGGGCAGGACATTTCCCGACTGAGAATATGTACTTTCCCATTTTTGTCCAATACCTTGGCAGTCCCTTTTCCAATTTCCAGTGCTCGTTTTACTGCGCCTTGAATTTCATTTAAATGAGACGGACTTCCTTCTCCCACCACCACATCAATGGTATGTTCCCGATAGCGATCCAGCTTTTGAAACCCTTCCACGGGCACAAAATTTCCATCTACGAGCAAAAGTTCGTATCCTTTTTTCTCTGCCCATTTTGCGACATCCGTATGGAACCCTTTTCGCGCTTTCACCAGCGGTGCCAATATCCGCACTCTCCCTTTTTTCGCCATCACTTCCACCTGCTCCGCAATCGTCCCCACACTCTGTTTCTCCACCGAAACTTCACAGTCCGGACAATACTGCTCACCCACTTTCGCATACAATAACCGCAGAAAATGATAAATCTCCGTGACCGTCGCTACGGTGGATTTTCCACCTCCACGTGTGACGCGCTGTTCAATTGCCACGGTTGGCGGCAACCCCGAAATGAGATCCACATCCGGTTTCTCCAATTGCTCCACAAATTGTCGCGCATACGGTGACATACTATCCAGAAAACGGCGTTGCCCCTCACTGAAAATAATATCAAATGCCAGCGTCGATTTTCCTGATCCACTCAACCCCGTCACAATCACCATTTTATCCCGAGGAATTTCCACCGAAATATTTTTCAGATTATGCTCACGCGCACCGTGCACCATAATCCCCGTGCTCCGCGCCACCCGTCCGGCCCGCTCGCCTGCATCCGC
Organism: uncultured Chthoniobacterales bacterium; assembly: GCA_934667795.1. Taxonomy (GTDB): domain Bacteria; phylum Verrucomicrobiota; class Verrucomicrobiia; order Chthoniobacterales; family CAKUMP01; genus CAKUMP01. Next base: position 8,987 of record CAKUMP010000032.1, read on the forward strand.
ATCCGTTTCTTCCTCCACAATCCGTCCTTCCAACGCCGGACGCAAATACTGTCCCGTCCAGGACTTTTTACATGTCGCAACTTTTTCCGGCGTCCCCTCGACCACAATATATCCCCCACCATCTCCCGCTTCAGGTCCCAGATCAATGACATGATCCGCACACTTGATGACATCCACATTATGCTCAATCACCACCAGGCTGTTCCCCTGCTCCACCAGCCGCTCAAAAACTTTGATCAACATCGCAATATCATCAAAATGCAATCCTGTGGTCGGCTCATCAAAAATCAATAAGGCATTCCCGGCCTTCTTTTCAACAAGATGCCCCACCAGCTTCAGTCGCTGCGATTCCCCTCCGGACAACGTATTGACAGGCTGACCTAACTGCAGGTACCCAAGGCCGACCTCCTCCAACACCTGTAATGGCTCCAATATCCCCTTATGTCCGGTCAGTTTTTTGAAAAACTTCACCGCCTCCGTCACCGTCATACTTAAAATGTCATGGACCGAGTACTCCTCCAGCTTTACCTCCAGGACTTCAGGCTGGTACCGTTTTCCGTCACATTCCGGACACCGAATATACAGATCGCTCAGGAACTGCATTTCGATCCGTTCATAGCCCGTCCCACCGCAACGCTCGCAGCGTCCCTGTCCGGAATTAAATGAAAATGTCCCGGCAGTATAACCACGTGCTTGCGATTCAGGTAATTTCGAAAATAAATCCCTGATCCCGTCAAACACCCCGATGTAAACAGCAGGCGTCGAACGTGGAGTCCGCGATAATGGCGATTGATCGACAACCACTACTTCATCCAGATGTTCAATCCCGTCTATCCCCTGACATTTCCCCGGTTCTTCATCCAGGTTCACCCCATAGCGGCGCAACAGATTTGCCGCGAGAACATCATTTACCAAAGTGCTTTTCCCCGATCCGGATACCCCGGTAACACAACAGAAAACACCTAAAGGAAATTTAACGTCCAATGCCTGCAGGTTATGTTCCGATGCTCCATAAATTTCTATAAAATTCTTCCCCTTTCGCCGCTTCTGCGGAACCGGAATTTTACGCTCTCCTGTCAAGTAGGCCGCTGTTAAAGAATTTTTAGCCGAACCTATCTTTTTAACTGGCCCTTCATACACTAAACTTCCGCCCTGTGCCCCACGTCCGGGTCCAATATCGATCAGGTTATCTGCTGCGCGTATAACAGCTTCTTCATGCTCCACCACCAGCAAGGTATTTCCCTTGTCCCGTAAATCTTTCATGACCTGCACCATCCGCGAAATATCGCGTGGGTGTAGTCCCACACTGGGTTCATCCAGCACAAACAAACTATTGACCAGGGAGGCGCCCAGGCAACTGGTCAGGTTCACGCGTTCAATCTCTCCGCCGGACAGAGTTCGTGTGGTTCGATCCAGACTTAAATACCCCAGCCCCACCTCCACCAGATACCCCAGCCGAGTGGCAATTTCATTCTGGAGCATCCGTACGGTGGAATCTTCATTCTCCACCACCAGCCCGCGGATAACTTCAAGTGCGCGACTCACCGGCAGATGATTCAACTCTGCTAACTGATACCAGTTTTTTTCTTTATCCAGAATCCGATAACAGGCTGTTTGCGGTTGATATCTTCCTCCATCGCAAGCGACACATTTCGTATAAGAACGATAACGGCTCAACAGTACCCGAACATGCATTTTATAGGCTTTCGACTCCAGCCATTTGAAAAATCCCTGCACCCCATACCAGTCGCCACCATTCCACAACTCTTCATCCGCCACATCCACGTCCTTATCCCCTTCAAACACCCAGCGCTGATCTTCTTCGGGTAAATGATCAAACGCGATATCCACATCAATCCCCTTGTGCATCGCTGCTTTCATCAAATGCTTTTGACACTCCTGCGAAGCTCCGCTCTGAAACGGTTTTACAACTCCCCCGCGAATACTGATCCTTTTATTCGGCAATGCCCGATCCACATCAATCCCGATCACACGTCCGAATCCTCGGCATTCAGGACACGCCCCCAGGGGATTATTAAAACTGAATAACGAAGGGACAGGCATCCGCAAATCCACATCGCAATGCGCACAATGCCACCCGGTAGAATAAGGGTGCCGTTCTCCATTATCCAAATCCACCACTTCCATCCGCCCTTTACCCAGGACCAGACTTTGCTCAACCGCTTCTGTTAACCGGCTTTTCACTCCGGTCTTTATTTCCAGCCGATCCTGCACCACCATGACAGTTGCCGGTACTCGCTCCAGCGAACTCGCTTCATCCGTCCGCTCCACTTTATCCCCCGTCCAGACCCGCAAATACCCCTGCGCCTGCAAAAATCCATAAAATTCTTCAACCTCCACGTTCTCCCCACCTCGAACAGGAAAAACAACCAGAATCCGCTTCTCTTTATACGTCTTCAATATCTGTCCAACCACCGATGTCGGAGTGTCCGGACGCACCTCTCGCTCACAAGAGGGACAAAATCCATGCGCCACACGCGGATATAACAATTTTAAATAATCATTAATTTCTGTCATCGTCCCCACAGTAGAACGTGAGGACTTAATATGGTTTGCCTGCTCAATCGCAATAGCAGGAGGAATTCCGCGAATTTCATCCGCAGCCGGTTTATCCATCCGCTCCAGAAACTGTCGGGTATAAGGACTAAACGTCTCTACATACCGTCTCTGCCCCTCCGCATAAATCGTATCAAATGCTAAACTCGATTTACCACTCCCACTCGGCCCCGTAATCACGTTCAGTTGATATAAGGGCAAATTTAAATCTACCCCTTTGAGATTATTCTGACGCGCTCCCCGCACAATCACATAATCTACTTCATTGACCTCTTCCGTTTTTTTATTTTTACGACTCATGCTGTTTTTATAAACGACCTGTTACTTTCTCCTGTATCTGCTCATGTTGCAAGGATGAGTTCAGTTTTTATCCGTTTTCTTCCCTATATCTCCATAAAAAATGCAAAATTGAAAAGTTTGCTTTTCAAAAGACAAAAACCCATTCATGAAAATAGTTTTGGATAAATCCCCTTCTATGAATTTGATATACTTATCTTAAACATTTTTTGCGTAATCCCGGTTACCCATCACCCTTGCGTCCGTTATGCATACCCAACTGATTATACTCACACTTTTACCCATTATTCTAATGCTCTCTCTCGGGGCATTACTTTCCCGGCTCCGGTTTCTGGGAAATAATTTTATGGCGGACCTCAATAAACTGGTCTTTTGGGTCGCTCTTCCCAGTTTTATTTTCCGTAATATCCTGCATGTGGAGTCTCCTGGCTCCGCTGCATGGAAAATTTTCCTTTGTCTGATGGCCTGTACGCTTCTGGTGACCGTGCTTGCATGGCTCACAGGATTCTTCCTCCCGATCCCCCGCAGGTCTATCGGGACTACGGCTCAGGGCGCATTCCGCGGAAATCAGGCTTATATCGGTATCCCAACCCTGGTTTATTCGATCGCCGCACTCGATCCTTCTCAAAAAAACGCCATTATCGGAACCGCGATGCTGACACTCGCCCCGACGATGATCCTCTACAATTTCCTGGCCGTGATCGTCCTCCAGGCCAGCCAGCACCAGATCTCCATGACCGGTCTTCGTGCCATGTGTAAATCTCTGTGCATGAACCCTCTGATTATTACCAGTATTACGGCCATATCCGCTCTCTTTCTTGGGTTTAAACTGCCTCCCCCCTTGGATCGCACACTGGAATCCCTTGGAAATATGGCGGTCCCTGTTGCTCTTCTGTGCATCGGTGGTTCTCTTGCTCAATGCAAACTGCATGACCGCATTTTTGCTGTCTGTACCGCCACCCTTTTCAAACTCGCTCTCCTCCCCCTTCTGGCTTACTTCTTCGGCATCTATTTCGAACTCTCCCAGTTTGACCTCCGTATCCTCCTCATTTTTGCCAGTTGCCCCACCGCCGCCGCATCCTACATCATGGCCCGCCAAATGGGGGGGGATGAATCACTCGCTTCCGGTATCATCGCTCTCACCACCATTCTCTCCTTCATCCCGCTTTCCATCGTCCTCATTATGACCAATTAGAGCATTTTAAGTAAAATTCCTAATGCCCTCCTTCCAACAAAAATTTTGACATAAAAAAAACCGGGTACCCCGTGTTTTGCGGAGCCCCCGGCCATAAATTTAAATCGAATTTTACTTACTTTCTCAGTGACCTTCGTATTCAGTCACACGTAAAAAAGCTTCTGCAAAATCCTTAAACGCACTTTCCGGCACCATAATCGTGTCACGGCGTCCGTTTACGTCTTCTGTTATTTTTAAAAAGCGACCCCGGTCGTTTTCCTTCAAATCCAGAAAGAAAATTTTACGGTCCGCATGGATTTTCTCTGATACAATCGCGTCTGCCACAACTCTCTCCTTACTCTTTTAGATTCATTCCTCGACTTCCCGCCCGGTCCTTCCCACGGCGATAAAATCATTGTTAAAGTTTCTTCCTAACAAAAATCATAGCCCCTGCCAAGAAAATTAGTGCAATTAAATTAAAAATCATGGCAAACCCATGCAGTTTCCCAAATTTTGCCGTATTTTCCGCCAATCTTGCCACCTCCATTGCCGGGTTTAAGCCAAATTGGTTCACTAAAATCAACCCCAATGCCCCCAACACAAGCCCTACCCCCAGTACTTTCCGCTTCACTTGCGACAAAATTAAAGCCAGCAACGCACTCCCGATCAGCCCATACATCCACCCATAATAATGAGGAAACAAAACCCGCACCACTTCCCCAGCCTCCTCCCGTGGAAATGCCTTGAATATCGGTAAAGTCACACCCACCGCATAAAAAACCATCACCACCATCACACTCCCAATCAAAACCCGGAAAAAATTGAAACTCATGCAAAATACTTAACCACAGAAGACCTCAAAACCACAG
>CAKUMP010000033.1 GCA_934667795.1 uncultured Chthoniobacterales bacterium
TCTCTTATCATGTCCAGGATGATTCGCTTTACATTCACACGCCTTCATTCAATGGTTATGCGCTGTTTGTCATTGAATAACCCACCCGCAACAACATGAAACATCACAAAATCACAGCTTTCGTTTTTACACTGCTTTTTGCAGCGCACATCCAGCCCATTTCTCACGCATCGTCGTCTGCTCCCATTTCTGAAGACAAAAAAAAGGCGGTGCTTGAAGCGATTCGAAAAGAAGTTTCTCTGCCTGCAGTCAGTGATGTCGGATACCCCCTCCCCCTGACCAGCACCTGGAATATTGGAATTTTTCATTACAGATGGGAAAACCGTCCACGTGGTGCAGACCCGGCATGGCAATTAGAACAAATAGAAATGGGGCATCATTTTCTGCCAACATTTGCATTCCCGGGATTTGATTTTGATGACGAAAAATATTCTGTCTATTTATACCCGCCTTTTGAAAAAGTGAGAGATTACCAGTTGCCTTTTGTTTTTATGGGCAGCCAGTGGGAACGGCATCTGACAGAGCTCGAAGAGTATTTCAATCTGCCACCGGAGCAAAACCCGAATGTGCTCACTCCAGAGGGAGAAATTCTGAAAAAGGTGGACCCCTTCGGTCCAACAGAACCCTGGTACGAAGTCGGGAAAAAAATTACCGATCATGCTGTCATGGCCAAATTACAGGAAATTTATCCCAATCCTCCCCGTATCATTTTTCTTTCCAATAACGAACATTCCAAACTCACCTGGCATGAAGCGGAAACTTCTCAACGGTACCTGGAAAAATATGGTCCCGGCAAACCGGATGCCTTCAAACGCAAAGTTGTTGGCGATGCCTGGATTGAAAAATACCGTGCGCTGCAAAAAGGAATGCGCGATGGATTAAAAAATGAAAACTGGCAGAAAAATGTCATTTTCATCGCATATGGAGGAGATGTCGGGATGGAAGCCATGGGACGCTGGGGTGGCTGGATGAATTATAGCCTGCACTCCCAAGGACGTATAAGTATCGCCCCTTTTATGTGGGATGGTGTTTCGCCGTCTTATTATATGGCTCCCTACACGCCAAACACCGATTACCAGGTTTCGAGTAATCAGATTCAAACCATGAATACGATTTTCGCTATTCAGGAAACCTACAAAATCAATCCTGACTTCTGGTATGAAATGTCCACCTGGGATGGACATGTGACCAGAGAAAATCCAAAATGGAAATCACGTCTGGAGTCATATCGGGAGGCAGGGCAAGTATATGACATGGAACGTTATCGAGGATGGATCCAGTTCGGGCTCTGGCTTCAACGCCCGCGCGCGGTCCGCCTGTATGAAGACTGGATCGCTCCACTGGAAACTTTTGAAGAAAAATTTAAAAATGTCGAACGCGTGGTGGATCGTCTTTATAAAGATGAAACCTTGCAGCGCTATTGGAGAAAAGGCGAACTGGTCGCAAACAAAGCGCAAGCACATCCCTATCAACATCAAATTCCAAATGAAATTGCGATTAAACAGCGCTGGTTCCTGTTGGATACGGACCTTACCCCGCCACGTCCGTGGAAATTATCGACAGAAATTCCGGTTTTTTCTCTCGCCCTTCAATTAGGTGAATCCCCCAACCGCTCCTGGCTTGTTTATGCGCATGCTCCTTTGAAAAATTATCAGAATGTGCAAATCACCATCCCTGACTGGAAATCGATCCCTCTCGATGTCTCACGCGAAGGCGTTTTTTATGAAATTCAGGAATCGGATGAAAGTATCAAAGAAATAGAGGAGTAAAATTTGTTCTCAAACCTACTTCCCCTCACTCACTAGCCTTATTTAACTAAACGTCATCATGCTTCGTTCTCTTATTTTTGGAATATTCACATTGTCATTTTCCAGCCTTGCTGCTGAAACGCCACCTGCTTTTATTTATGCATTGGCGGAACACCCCTGGCAGGGAGAAGCCACTCTGACATCCACGGTGGATGAGGCATCAGGCATGGCATGTCTGGAATACTCTGAATACAGCCCGCAACAAACGGCTGTTTTTTATGTAGAATTTCCTGATCCCGGTCTGGACCAGTATGACGCACTTGAATTCTCATGGAAACTTGGTGATTCCGATGCAAATGTGGTGGTCAGCATCGAAGGATACCCCGAAAATAGTATGAGACAATATTATTTGCGTAAACGCCCGAACCCCCGTGGACATTGGCAACAGGTATTTCTCAGCCTGAGGCAGGATGACGATGGCGCCGGGTACAAAGAAGTCGATGCTGTTAAACCCGGCACTCTTCGGTTGAAGTTTTCGGTTTCTCTGCGCGATCTTGAAGGCTCAGACAATCCGCATGTTCTCTTCCGTTTTACTTCTCCGCGTCTGATGCGTTACCCGGTGCGGATGGAAGGCGACTTTACGGCGGTAAAGACATTTCAGAACGAAGAACAGACAGGCCAGCGGTATAAACTTCACCTGATCAACCAGACTGACACCACCCAAAAAGTACATTTAGCCTCGGATAATGCACATCTGGAAAATTTCTCTCTGAAACTTCCCTCCCTGCCCATAGAGCTTGCAGCGGGAGAAAAGAAGGAAATAGAAATCGATATTTTCACCGATTCATCGAAAGCAAAATTGTTGCCTCCCTTATACCTGGAAGAAGCCACCCTCTTTGCATGGGCTGAACAATACCCGGATTTAAAAACCACATGGTTTGACAGTTATTTTATCAATCGTCTTATCGGCACGGTACCACCTGATTTATCCTCCTCGCCCTGGTTTGTCACAGACACACAACGCAAACAGGCACTGGAAAAAATTGCGAATATCCCCGAAGCACAAAAACTTTTTCAGAAAATGGAAAAGGAATCCAATGAATGGCTGGAAAAAGAAATTATTCTTCCCAAACATTTTCATGGCTATTCCGGGTATTATACCTGTCGCGAACATTCTTCGCCCTTGCGCTATCAAAAACAAGGAAGCCACTGGTGCATTAAAGGCGAACACGTGATTGAAGGCGACGAGATAGTGGACCGCGCTGGCGATTACCTGCAACATTCCGCCTGGACAGATGCTGCACTCGAACTGGCGCGCGTCGGCTGGCTGACACAAGACAAAAAGTTTTCAAAAAAAGCGGCTGACATTCTTCTGGCGTATGCAGAAATTTATCCTGAGCTTCCACTTTTCAAAGAAGCATCGACCGGGTATCATTCACGCATCGCGCATGCGGTTCTGGGTGAATGCTGGTGGTTTGATCCCATCCCGTATGCATTTGATCTGGTACGTGGTGCGGGCGTTTTAAGCGAGGAGGAAGATACCAGAATCACAAAGCGTCTGATCCTTCCGGCGATCTCTACGATTCATAATCATCGCAATGCAGCGAACCAACACGCAGAAATCAATCACGCCGTCGGGGTTGGAGCTTTTGTCGCAAAACACTGGCCACTGGCCGCCGAAGCTTTAGATGGTGAAGTTGGTATTCGTTTCCAATGGAAAGAAGATTTCGATCTCGACGGGATGTCCGTAGAACGAGAACTGCCTTATCATTTCGTCGCGGTAAGACCATTTGCCCAAATGGCACAAGCCTATGAAACAGCCGGACTGAAAATTTTTGACCAGACATTCAAGCGTCTGTTTAATGCTCCCATTGCGTATTCGTCTGATCAAAACGTGCAAGGATTTGCATCTGTTTATGAACTGGCTCTTGCGGTCTGGGATGATCCTGATTTTGCCCGACAGGTCAAATTCCACCGCGATAAAAACTGGAACTGGGATTCCCTGTTAAGTCCGGCAGCGCAAATCGAGGACACCAATCTACGCATTAGTAATTCCACACTTCCTGCCGGAGGATATACAACCCTGAGACAGGAATTGAATGATGGTTCACTCACAACCGCCATGGTGAATTACGGTTCTCCTGCGTGGCGTAGTGGAAAAGCATTGCTTGATCCACTCATTACCTGGAAAGATCTTCCATTAAACCTGCGGATTTTCAGAATTGGTTATGGCTATGATGGAAAATCTTTTTCCTACACACCGGCAGCAGGAAACAGTCTTCTGGTGGACGGCAAGGGTGGCAGCATGCTGCGTACTGAACAAGTTACCATCCTGGATTCTCCCACTCCCGCCGCGCGTTGGACGACTCCACCTAACCGTCCCCTGTTCGCTGGCGTGGAATGGTCACGTACGATCGTACTTTGCAAAGATACGACGATTGTACTGGATCAGTTAACCAGCAAGCAGGCACATCAGTTCGATCTGATCACCTACCTCCCATACGCATTCAACGAAACTCCACAAACCAAAGAATATCCCGATCTCCTTCAAGAAGGTGATGGATACGAATATTTCCGTCATCCAACCATCGCTACAGACAAAATACAAAAATTGTCCTACTTATTAGATCCAAAAAAGAAAAATGTAACAGGAGAGGTCGTTTTTCTTGGAACACCGGAAACCGTTTTTCTTGCAGAAGCGCAAGCGGGGTGGCACCCGCGATGGATCCCAAGCGTCATCCGTCGGTTTAATGGAAATGCAGGCTGGTCGGTCACGGCATTTTCAGGAAAAGATAATCCGGATGCCAAAGAAGTTCAGATTCGTCCTCTTCCCATCACACGAGAAAATGGAGAAAAATTGCCGCCCGAAGAAGCACTGGCAGTAGAAGTGATTTCTGGTGACGCCCGATACCGTATCCTCACCTCTCGTTTCAGCGAAAAGCTGATGGTAGAAAACGAACCCTTCCAAGGCCCACTCGATGTTCGAAAATAAATTCCTTGGGAGCGCCGACGTCCCCGTCGGCAGGTCTTTTGCCGGGCACGCCGACGTCCCGTCGGCTTTGAAGCGCGACAGTTCCCGCCGCTTTTGATCGAACAACAAAGGAGTTTCAATCATCAAAAAAAATCCCGCACTAAAACATTTTAAGTAAAGATGTGGCATCAAGACGGAGGATATTTTGGGCCTGACGCGAAGCCTGAAACTCAAGCGTATCAAGACGATACACAGAGTGTAGCCGACAAAGTCAGGCACAGAATAGACCCGTCAAATGACTATAGGTTTACTTAAATTGCTCTAAAAGAATCGAATCAAGAGAACGTGCTCTAAAAGGGCAAGCTATGTCAGACCAAAGCAACGCCCTGGGTTTGGTGCAGAGAGAAATAAATCTTGTAAGAGGAAGCTAAAACGGTGATTCCCGCTTGTCTTTCGATCACGCATTTACAGCTTTGTCTTTAATTGACACTTTAATTGGATAGACGCTACAGACCACTTTAACGATTTCTGTAAATCTGCTGCTGCCGGTCAATGCAGGGCGTCCTAACAAGCGTAGTTCGTTCAAACGAACATGATTAGAAAGGGCTAAGTTTAAGTACCCCCCAATTATGGGGGATTATAACATAATATTTCATATTTTTCAACACTTTCTGCTGAAAAAGAAAAATTTGCGAGTACGAGGTTTCTCAGCGTTTTGGTTCGAAGAACGATGGCGTTTCAATCATTAAAAAAATTCGCATATCCATTTCGATAGGATCCAAAGTGGCGGGAACAACCGCACTTCACAGCCGACGGGACGTCGGCGTACCCAGCAAGAAGAGTCTGCCGACGGGGACGTCGGCGCTCCCAGCTTCATTTCGATACGATCCAAAACGCCGAAAACACCCGAACTCCAAAGCCGACGAGGACGTCAACGTTCCCGGCAGCGTGATGTATTACTGGACTCCTAAATTTCGGATGTAGTGGCGGAGCAGGTCGGCTTCGAACAGGAGTTGGAGAGGTTCGTGAACATTTCCTTCCACGTCCGTTTCTCTTAATGTGTGGCCTAACCCGCGTGCTTCGTGAAAAATCACATCTACGTTGGCTGCTTTCAAACGTTCCAGCATTGCCAGTCCTTGGGAGAATGGAACGGTGGGATCTGCAGACCCATGCGCCATCCATATCGGTGGCATATTCTCATGCACATGAAATAGCGGCGATGCTGCCTGGTATTGACTTCTCAACTCTTCTGGAGTGCCTCCAATAAATTTTTCTGTCATCGTACTCCCGCGTTGCTGATCCCAGGCATACTGCTTCTCTAAATCCATAATGCCCGCCATCTGCACCACCGCACGAATTTCCGGACGTTCCGACGTTTCCTTGATCCCGCGAGTCGCCAGCAGCATCGTCAGATGTCCACCAGCGGAGCTTCCGAACACTCCGGCGCGTTTACAATCCAATCCATATTCCGCACCATGCGCATATAACCATTTCCACTGGCCTAACACATCTTCATACGCCGCCGGGAATACATGCTCGGGGGCGTGTCGATACGTCCCTAACACCAATCCTATGCCTAACGGTGCTAAACGTGACCACAAATACGAATACGACTTCCGATCTCCATTTTGCCATCCGCCTCCATGTATCCCATGTATAAAAGAGACTGGACCCTCCACACCTGCCGGCGTGTAAATATCCATAATCCCGCGTTCACCCAGTTCCGGATTCACCTCAACCTGTCTGATCATTCCAGCCTCAGAAGATTCTATTTGTGTCATTTCCTCTCACTAATGCAGTTACAAACCTCTATGACAAGCATTTTTACGTCGATATTCGTAGAAATGGCCCCCCGGCGCCATCCCGTATCATGAGCCGCAATCCGGAATTTACCCTTTGGACTGCTCGTGCAGCGACCTCCAGTAATCCAGACGTTCCTGGATCCGTTTTTCATAGCCATTTCCTGTCGGAGTATAATAAACGCGTCCTTCCGGCAAATACGCCTGTGGGATATACCCCTCTTCTGAATCATGCGCATATTTATACCCTTTTCCATGCCCTAACGATTTTGCCCCTTTATAATGACTATCTCGTAAATGTTTTGGCACTGCCAACGTCCGACCATTTCGTACATCCGTCAGTGCAGCATCCACGCCTGCATACGCCCGGTTACTTTTCGGGGCAGTCGCAATATAAACGGCGGCATGCGCCAGAGGAATCCGTGCTTCCGGCATCCCGGTAAATTCCACCGCCTGTTGCGCCGCTACCGCCACCACCAAAGCATTAGAATCCGCTAATCCCACATCCTCACTCGCACAAATAATAATCCTTCGGGCAATAAAACGAATATCCTCTCCCACATGAAGCATTTTCGCCAGCCAATACAAAGTCGCATCCGGATCAGATCCCCGCATACTTTTAATAAACGCACTGATCGTATCATAATGTCCATCCCCCGTTGGATCATAAACCACCGCTTTTTGTTGAATCGATTCCTCGGCGATCGCCAAAGTTACTCGCACGATGCCATCTTCTCCCGGGGGAGTGGTCATTACCGCAATTTCCAGCGCATTCAGCGACCGTCGTGCATCGCCATCTGAAATCACTGCAATATGCTCCAGCGCAGCATCTTCCACCTCTGTACGGATTTTTCCAAGCCCACGGGACTCATCCGACAATGCCCGTTTCATCAGTTGCACCAGACTTTTCTCCGAAACCGGTTCCAATTGAAAAATCTGGGATCGCGACACCAGTGGGCTATTAACATAAAAATGAGGATTATGTGTCGTCGCACCAATCAACCGGATCAGGCCGCTTTCCACATCCGGTAATAAAACATCCTGCTGCGCTTTATTAAACCGGTGGATTTCATCAATAAACAAAATGGTTTTCTCGCCGGAGCGCTGCATGCGTTGGGTGGCCGCTGCCAGCACACGTCGCATATCGGCAGTTCCTGATTCCACCCCACTCAGGCGCTCGAATACCGATTTTGTCGATCGTGCGATAATCTGGGCCAGGGACGTTTTCCCGACCCCCGGGGGTCCAAAAAACAGGAGGGAAGATACCCGATCTGCCTCAATCAACCGCCTTAACAGTTTCCCCGGCGCCAGCAAATGCTCCTGTCCCACAAATTCGTCCAGGGTCTCCGGACGCATCCGTGCAGACAACGGCGCATCGGGTGCCAACCCTTTCACGGCCTCCTGACGGCTGAATTCTTTCCCAAATAAATCATCCATACCCCTATCACCTTGCCATATCCTCACAATTCCACAAATCGAAAATCTCGAATAAATCCGAGAAAGTAATTGACGTCTGAGGCGAAAAATGGCAGATTCACCATTCGCTTTTTATATTTACGGGAGAAAATTATGTCGAGAGTTTGCAGTATTACAAATGCCAAGCCATCCACTGGTAGTGTGATCCACCGTCGTGGTCTTGCCAAGAAAAAGGGTGGAATCGGTCAACACGTCACCAAAAACGTGAAGCGTACCTTTTTGCCAAATTTGAAGTCACGCCGCATCTGGGTGCCGGAATTAAACCGTTTTGTGACGGTAAAATTGACCGCAAGAGCCATTAAAACCATCAATAAAAACGGCGCATTCGCCACCCTGTCGAAAGCAGGTTTAATCTAATATTCACCTGACTTCTGCACAAAAGCAGAGAAAGGCTGAAATATTTTTCATGAAATAATCTTTATTTATTTCCGTCTTCCGCTAAAGTGGCAGCCGGAATTGAAAGGAAAAATTAATATGGCATATAGCGTTGTTAGCAAGAAATCAGGAAAAACCTACTACCTCCACAGCAGAAATCAGGAACTGAAGGGTGGTCGTACCGTCACATTATATTACTTTGGCAGTGAAGCTAAGGAAGGCGCAATTGACGCTCTCCCTGAAGGCTATGTCGTTTCAGAAAATGAACGCACTGGCTTGCCTTTACTCAAGAAAAAAAAGTAATCGCAAATCATTTAATAAATACACTGGAGCCCACACGCTCTTCGTGAAATTTTCCGGGAAAGATACCCTCTTTCCCGGATTTTTTTTGAACCACAGAATTGAGTCTTCGAAATAGCCTGTCTAATATTTTGTTCCAAATAAAATAGGCAATGCACAGAAGGTTTTTAAGGTTTTTTAATGCATAATCCATTCGGACCACAGGATCGATTTTCTTATAAATTAAAGTAAACAATGCATAAAACAATTTACCGACTCCAAAATATAAGTCCCAAACATATTCATTAGGACATAAATCTTTCAATACAACACCCTTAAAATATTCTGTGCATTCTGTGCATTCTGTGCATTCTGTGTGTTCTGTGGTTAAAACAGGTGCAGGTCCTTTGTGGTTCTCTCTGTGGTTTCGGTGGTTAGTTTCGGTGGAGTTTAAAAAAAGTTCTGTGGTTTTGGTGGGTTCTATGGTTTAAACAGGTGGTATGCATTCTGAGGTGGAGAGTTATGATCAGGATTCGCGGGTGACCGTGAATGATTTGGAGGCGGCGCGTCCGGCGACGGGGTTGTTTGCGGACAAAGACTGGCTTTACTCGCCTTCTCCTTTCTTGATTTCACCCAAATGGGCGAAACAATTGGAGCGATTGGGACATCAGTTACTCGTTTTTCAGGCCGCTTGTAATGATCTTTATTACTTAAGCGTCAGAGGGAAACAGCCATCCTGGATCGCGGAATACCTGGATGCCGGAAAGCCACCGGAACTTATTGAGTATTCCCGCAGTAAATTTTTGCGCATGGAAGTCCCAAGAGTCATCCGTCCGGATATTTTACTGACTCCGGAAGGGATGGCACTTTCTGAACTCGACAGTGTCCCTGGTGGAATAGGACTTGCGGGCTGGCTGGGAGAAACCTATTCGCAATTCGGATACGATATCCTGGGCGGCCCCCACGGAATGTTGCAGGGGTTTCAGACAATCCACCCCGGTGGGCAAATCCTGGTTTCAGATGAAGCCGGTACTTACCGCCCGGAAATGGCATGGGTCGCCAACCGTCTGAATGAACAAAATCCGCAAACAAAATGGTCCGTTGAAAATCCCGACGAAATTTCCTCCTTTACCCCTGAAGTCTATCGATTCTTCGAATTATTTGATTTGCCAAACATTTCCTCCATTTCTTCTCTGCTGAAAGCGGAACAGGAGGGAAATGTGCACATTACGCCTCCGATCAAGCCGTTTATGGAGGAAAAAATGTGGTTTGGGCTCTTCTGGCTACGTCCTTTACGGGAATATTGGAGACGTGCGCTGGGAAGCCGCTATTTTTCTGATTTACAAAAAGTCATCCCCTATACCTGGATACTCGACCCCACTCCGCTCCCCCATCATGGCGTCATCCCGGAATTGAATATCCAAAGATGGGAAGAACTCGAAGAATTCAGCCAGAAAGAACGGCAGTTTATTTTAAAAGTCAGTGGATTCAGCGAATTAGCATGGGGAAGCCGGAGTGTCGTTGTCGGGCATGATGTTCCTGCTCCGGACTGGAAACAAAACTTGCAAAAAGCATTTGAAGATTTCTCTCACGGCCCATGGATCCTGCAGAAATTCCATAACACCGCCATCTTTTCACACCCGTACTTTGACACCGATAACCATGTCGTCCAAATGGACGGACGCATCCGGTTTTGTCCGTATTACTTTGTAGATGGGAAAAAAGCGCATCTGAGCGGTGCCCTGGTGACAATTTGCCCGGCAGATAAAAAAATCATTCATGGGATGAAAGATGCCATTTTAGTTCCTGCAGCGGTCAAAATATGATGCATTGCAGCCCAATCTACTTATGAAAAAAAATTCTGGTCATAGATGTAGGGGGTTCCAGTATCAAGTTTCGCCTGGAAGGAAGTGCTGAGCGATTTAAAGAAAATTTCGGATCCCGGCGGAAATGGTTGAAAAACACGAAATATTATGTTATAATCCCCCGTAATTGGGGGGTACTGAAACTTAACCTTTTCTAATTATGTTCGTTTGAACGAACTATGCTTGTTAGGACGCCCTGCATCGACCGGCAGCAGTAGATTCACAGGCTTCGTTAAAAAACGGCCTATCGCATCCACCCAGTTAAAGCGTCCATTAAGGACAAAGCGGTAAGCGCGTGGTCGCGAGACAAGAAAAACCACCGTTTTAGATCCCCTTTCAGGATTCATTTTAAAGGGGCAAGCAACCTGGCACAGTTTTCTTCTGTAATAGCTTTAGCTCTGCCATTATAGGTACTTTTCTGGACAGCTTGCTTTACTCGTTGCGTAAAGCTTCGCAAACGTTGCAGGGCAGCAGCTCGACCTAAACCGGACTCCTCGATGAACTTCAGCCAATTGAGCGAGTTCAATCGAGTCGGTTCTTTTTCACCTCCCAATTTCATAGCCATTTCAGAAGCGATCCCTTCATACGCCCGAGTACAAACCAAATCGTAAAGCGGAGCCAAACGGCATCCTTCCTGGTCATATAAAAGAGCAAAATTCTTTCCATGCGCATCGCTATTTCCGATCAGGTAGTTAAAAACGATGGCATCGAACAGCTTCAGAATATCAGGCCCTGGAGCACTGGAGGCGAAACGAAGCAAGTCGAAGCATTGCTTCAATCCCGGCCCTTCTTGTTGATATTTCATTTCAGGCGGAACCCCCAATGCCTGACAAAAATCTTCCTGATGCAAGCGCTGCAAAGAACCCGAAGCATCTAAATGGCGATCATACCGTTCAATTTGCAAAAAACGTTGCCCTTCGCTTTCGCCAATTTCCACTCGTGCTACATCCAGTCCGACCTCAGCGCCCAAAGTCATGCAAAAGTGTTCGTTTTCCACCAAGCCAGCAAAGTAAGGGCTTTGCGGTTTGAGAATATGTGTGCTGGGTGCTCCATCAAGAGTGAGCAAATACCGCCCTTCGTGAATTCTGAGCGCCATTTTCCCCTGTGCTCCCGCCAGAGAAAGTCTTACACGCTTTTCATCAACAAGAAGGGGATGACGTGAAATGGATGACAATTTCTCAGCCAGTTCTGACATGGAAATTTCCCGATACGGTGGCGTACTACCTTCTGAAACCTCATTTATGTTCTGCAAACTCACAGCTCCAGCGCACTCTCTTCCGATTTTTTCAAGAAGAGCAAAATCGTTCTTTTCACTCACCCCAAAAGCGCGAGCAACTAACTGACGACTGTTTTCCTCTGGTAACAAACCAGCAAAAAAGGGCCGACACTCCTTGCGCTTGAATTTCTCCTGTCTTAATGGAAGCGAAATGGAAAGCGGCACAGCCCGCGAAGAATTAAACCACGTTGGGTCATAAGTAAACCAAAGCTCACCCTGTTTGTCCTGCTCCAAAAGCCCCACCAAATCAGTATTCAGATAAACATTAAGAAAACGGCTCATGATTTAAACTCACTTTCTCTCCTGAATAACGATTTCAATGCCAAGACTGGCAAGCACGCGCAATGTTCGTCCCAGTTCACAAGACTCCTTGCCATTTTCCAGATCACTAATGAAACGCCGTCCAGTGGCAGATACCATCGCCAGTTCACTTTGATTCATCCCCAACTTCTTGCGACGTTCCCTGATCGTTTTTCCTAGCTTTTCCGTGTCCATCTTAACGCTTTTGCTTTCGTACGGGAACAATAAGCCGTTTTTACATCATTTTCAAGAAAAATGTTCCTGATCGGGAGCATTTTTGACAATTAAGGAGTTTATCTCCCATTTATTCCCGATCGGGTGCAAAAATCATTCATGGAATGAAAGATGCCATTTTAGTTCCTGCAGCGGTCAAAATATGATACATTGGAGCCCAATCTGCTTATGAAAAAAACTCTGGTCATAGATGTAGGGGGTTCCAGTATCAAGTTTCGCCTGGAAGGAAATGCTGAACGATTTAAAGAAAATTCCGGAACAAAATTTACCCCGGAAGAGATGGTTGAAAAAATTCTGGCCCGGATTCCCAAATCCGATATTGCAAGAGTCAGCATCGGATTTCCTGCACCTGTCGAAGATAATTACATCCTGAAAGACCCGAAAAATCTCGGCAAAGGATGGGTCGGTTTTGACTTTAAAAAAGCATTCGGGAAAGAGGTTCGTATCCTGAATGATGCTGCGATGCAGGCGGTTGGCAGTTATGAAGGAGGAAAAATGCTTTTTCTTGGCCTGGGAACAGGTCTGGGGTCTGCAGTCATTTATTCCGACCATCTTGTTCCGCTCGAACTCTGCGAATTACGCTACGATAAAGATACCACCGTCGAAGAAGCCGTTTCTAAAGCAACATTGAAAAAAATCGGTGAAAAAAAATGGCGAAAACAAGTCATGGAAGTCGTCGATATTTTTTACCGTTCCTTTTTACCGGATTACATTGTGATCGGAGGAGGAAATGCCAAAAAGCTGGAAGATTTTCCTGATTACATCAGGCTGGGAGACAATTCCCTCGCCCTGATCGGAGGAGAACGCCTGTGGGCACCTGATTTCCACATCACCCTTTCCCCCACACGCCAGCATGCAGGAAAAAGCTCTTAGCCACAGATTATGATGTTGTTTTTCAAGATGAGTTTGTAATATCCCCTACGTGGCGCGGCCTCCGAAATTATTATTAATTGATGATATCCCTGAGTTTCTTAAAGAAATGAAAGGGGTGTTGTCGCCGGAATATCGGGTAAAAACCGCACTCAGCCCACTGGCAGGAATCGAATGGGCCGCAAGCAGACGCTTTGACCTGATTATCACCACCCTGATCATGGCGGAACTGGATGGATTTGATGTCATCCGCCGAATCCGAGGTCAGGGGATTTCCACCCCGATCATCATGATCACCGGCTATGGCACCGCACAAACCGCGATCGAAGCGGTGCGTCTCGGTGCTTATGACTATCTCGCCAAACCGGTTGCGACTGAAGAACTGAAAGTGCGTGTCCGGCGTGCACTGGAAGAAAAAACTGCCGACAACGACTCTTTCCAAACCTGCAATAAATCCACTCTGGAACTTTTGCGCGTCGTCAAACGTGTGGCAGCATCCGATGCCCGGGTCCTGATCAGCGGAGAAACCGGCACAGGAAAAGAACTGATCGCTCAAATCCTCCATCAACAAAGTCTGCGCAAATCAGGCCCATTAGTTGAGGTTAATTG
>CAKUMP010000034.1 GCA_934667795.1 uncultured Chthoniobacterales bacterium
GCTCTGGCTCTGGCTCTGGCTCTGGCTCTGGCTCTGGCTCTGGCTCTGGCTCTGGCTCTGGCTCTGGCTCTGGCTCTTCCAATCTTAGTTTTACGTAAAACTGATTTGTTTCTGAGAGGGAGAGAAGGTCATTTTCTTTTAAGGGGGAGGAATCGGTGAGGGGGGAATTGTTGAGGAGAACGGGGAAAGGGGACTGACAGGGGTAGGCGTAAATGGTGCCCTGATATTCGAATAGTTGTATGGTTTCCTGGCCCTGGTGGTCGAGGGTAACGACTTTATCGGAATCGTGAGGGAAATCGAGTTCGACCCAGATTTTTCTTTCGGCTCCTTTGATCTCCAGGGTGAGATAAGTGATAGTGGAAGAATTGGGTGCGGTCATTATTGGGAAAGACAGTCGGAAAAGTATGGAATAAAATGGCGGGTCTGTCGAGTGCAGGAAGTGCGCAACGCGTGAAATGGGGGATTAAGCGGAGGCACTGGGTGCACTTTGATGGGGCTGATAACGACTGACAAATTCTTTTCGGAAATCCGCGAAGGATCCATTTTGGATATGAAAACGGATTTGTTTCATGAGGTTGAGGTAATAATGCAGGTTATGGAGCGAAATGATACGGAGGCCGAGGATTTCTTCTGCTTTGATTAAATGTCGGATATACGCGCGGCTGAATTGCTGGACGAGAGGATGGGTATTTTCTGTAATGGGGCGAGGGTCATCGGCATAACAGGCATTTTTCAGGTTCATTGTTCCGTCATCGGTAAAAGCGGTTCCATTGCGGGCAATTCTGGTCGGGAGGACACAATCGAACATATCGATACCCCGAGCGACCAGTTCGACTAATTGAGGAGGAGTCCCAAGGCCCATGGTATAGCGAGGTTTATCTTTAGGAAGAAATGGTTCGGTGTGATCGACCGCACGCATCATTTCCACTTCGGGTTCACCTACGCTGACTCCGCCGATGGCATACCCTTCGAAGCCGATCTGCACGAGTTCCCGGGCACTTTTTTCCCGTAAATCCGGGTAAACTGACCCCTGTACGATGCCAAAAAGGTGAGGACGTGCATTAAGATCATACTGGTCCATCGCCATCCGGGAACGCTTTGCCCAGCGAAGTGTCAGGTCCAGGCTTTTCGCTGCATAGTCATGCTCACACGGATGGGGTGGGCATTCATCAAAAGCCATGGCAATGTCCGAACCCAAAATGTACTGGATTTCCATTGCAACTTCCGGACTAAGAAACGTCGGACTGCCGTCCAGATGGTTTTGAAAATGGACACCTTCTTCCGTGATTTTCCGTAATTTTGCCAAAGAAAAAACCTGGAACCCTCCGCTGTCAGTGAGGATCGGTCCATCCCAGGTAGAAAACCCATGCAGCCCCCCCATTTTACGGATGACTTCCAGCCCGGGACGGATGAATAAATGATAGGTGTTGCCTAAAATAATCTGGGCTTCGAGCGCATGCAGTTCCTGTGGGCTGACCGCTTTGACACTCCCCTGGGTCCCAACCGGCATGAATATCGGCGTTTCAATCTCCCCATGACGTGTAAAAATCCGTCCCAGCCGCGCCCGGCTCGCTGTATCTTCTTTCAACAACTGAAAAATCATTTCAGAAAGATGAACCGTTCAAACAAATTTGCAAAGCTTTACTTATAACCACAGAGGACACGGAACCTGAGCACCGAGTACACGGGGAACCACAGAGGACTTGTTTTAACCACAGAATGGCCTCTTAGCCATAGCCTATCTCATATTATTCCAAATAAAATAGGCAATACACAGAATGCACGGAATGTTTTTAGGGGTTGTGAAGCATAGTCTTATCACAAAATGCGTCTAATTTAATTTCGTTCGCGGTTCATTTTTTAATTAAGTAAGTCGTTATTGTGGTCCGAATCGGGCATGAGATCGGAATCCTCAAAAACAATTTTACCTTGAAAAAATCGACTTCGTGGTTCGAATGGATTGCGCATTAAAAAACTTTAAAAAAATTCTGTGCATTCTGTGTATTCTGTGGTTAAAAAAAAGTTTCCGGTGTATTCTGTGGTTCAAGCAGGTTCTCTGTGGTTCCTGTGGTTTGGACCAGTTTCCCGGTGTGTTTTGTGGTTTAGAAAGATTTTATATGGGAGCGCAATGGAAACAAAAATGGCGGGAGTTAAGTGCCAATAAGCGGGGCAAACTTTTCGGGAAACTGGTGAAAGAAATTCAGGTAGCGGCACGCACGGGGGTGCCTGACCCGGATTCGAATTCTCGTCTGGCTGCGGCAATGGAAGCAGCGCGTAAGCAGTCTGTTCCGAAGGAAACGATTGATCGCGCTGTAAAAAAAGGGGCTGGGCTGCTGGGAGATAAGGTGGAATATGAGGAAATTACCTATGAAGGGTTTGGTCCGCATAAAATTCCTGTGATTGTTGAATGCCTGACCGATAACCGGAATCGCACGGCTTCCGAAGTCCGTGTCCTTTTCAAACAGGGACAATTGGGCTCCAGCGGAAGCGTTGCATTCCTTTTCGAACATGTCGGACTTGTCGAAGCGACACATACTAATACCACTATCGATCCGGAAGAAGCGGCAATTAATGCAGATGCAAATGAAGTCGAAGAACTGGATTCCGATAAGATCCCGGAAGGCCAGATCGGCGCTACGTTTATCTGTAATTGTGCCTCGCTGGATGCAACCGCGAAAGCACTTCGTGCGGAAGGATGGAATGTGATGACGGCAGAACTTGCTTATCTCGCAAAAAATTACCCGGAACTGACCGATGAACAGCGGGAAGATGTCGAAAAATTTCTTCATGCATTGGATGATGATGAAGATGTACACCGAGTTTATGCGGCATTAAGGTAAGTTTTCGATAAATTTCAGGATCGGGCTTGAATCTTTTGTCAATCCCTCCACATAATAGATTTCGGCGTATGTCCCTGGAAAAATTTCGAGGGAATTTCTATCATGAAAGATTCCGATGATCCTGACCCCCTGGGGGAGAGTAAGAAAAACTCACAGTATTTGTTAAGGTTACTTAAGCTGAGCTGGCAATACCGTTGGGATTGTATCGCCATTCTTCTGTTACAGTTAGTGATCCTGACCCTGGCACTCAGTGGCCTTGGATTCGTGGGGGTGGGAATCGACTTCATCCGCGAAACAATCGGGGAAACTTCTAACCCGATCAAATGGCCATTCGGACTGGCTCCACCGGAACACTGGCCTCACATGCAAACGATCCTGGTCATTGCGATAGCCATTTTCCTCATCGCATTTATCCGAGGCCTCCTTCAGTATATTTATACCACACGACTGGCCTATTTAGTTCAGGCTAAAATTATTCTGGATTTGCGAGCGAGTGTGTATGACAAGCTGCAGCAACTGAGTTTTCGGTTTTTTGATGCCAATGCGAGTGGTTCTATCATCAACCGTGTGACGGGGGATGTACAGGCGGTGCGTTTATTTGTGGACGGGGTACTGATGCAGAGTGTGATTTTGGTATTATCGGTGGGGGTTTTTCTATTTTACATGCTGAGTATTGAGGTCGGGCTGACGCTTGCCTGTATGCTTCCGATGCCTTTGATCTGGATACTTTCGAGTAAAATGTCCAGGGTAGTGAAGCCTGCGTACCGGGAGAATCGGGAATTGTTGGATGGGTTAATTTTGCGACTGACAGAAAATTATCGTGGGATGCAGGTTGTAAAAGGATTTGGCCTGGAGAACGAGCAGATCCGGCAGTTTTCTGCGGCAAATAACCAATTGCGGGACCAGCAGAACTGGGTATTTGGACAAGTTGCTTTTTATTCTCCGGCGATTGCATTTGCGAGTCAGATCAGCTTAATCATTTTGTTAGGCTATGGAGGATATCTGGTGATGGTGGGGAAACTGCCATTGGGAACAGGGATGGTCGTTTTCGCGGGGTTGCTCCAGCAGTTTTCTTCCCAGGTGGCAAATATTGCCTCCATTATGGACAGTATGCAGCGCAGTCTGGTGGCTTCCCGCCGGGTGTTTGAGATTCTGGATGCGCCGATTGATATCAAAGATGACGCGAATGCGGTAGCGCTGTCGAATGTGCGAGGAGAAATTGAATTTGAAAATGTTTCGTTTGCTTTTAAGGAAAGCGACACTGTGCTGCATGAAGTTTCTTTTAAAGCGGTGCCTGGTGAATGTATTGCGATTGTGGGGATTACCGGATCCGGCAAGAGTGCGTTGTTGAGTTTGATTTCGCGGTTTTACGATCCCGATCAGGGGAGGGTTTTGGTTGATGGGCATGATGCCAGGACGGTACGACTGCGGGATTTACGGAGAAACGTGGGGTTGGTATTTCAGGAGAGTTTTATTTTTCGTTCGAGTGTGGCGGCAAATATTGCGTTTGGACACCCGAATGCGACCGACGAGCAGATTGAAACTGCGGCAAAAATTGCCTGTGCGCATAACTTTATTCAGGAACTTCCCAAAGGGTATAAAACGATTCTGGGCGAAGGGGGCGCAGACCTCTCCGGGGGGCAGCGTCAGCGGATTGCCATCGCTCGCGCCATTCTTTTAGACCCATCCATTTTAATACTGGATGACCCGACCGCAGCCATCGACCCCGGAACCGAAAATGAAATTCTGGAAGCCATGGATCGTGTCACCAAAGGCCGTACTACCTTTGTGGTCGCACATCGTTTAAGTACGCTGCGCCGGGCCGACCGTATTATTGTGCTGGAAAAAGGACGGATCGTACAAAGTGGCACCCATGAACAGTTGATGAACGAAAAGGGACATTATCAATATGCCGCCCAATTACAAATGGCTGACCATGAAAGCCGTATGATTTTGGGTATGGCAGTGAACAAACGTGTTTCATGAAAGACATTGCCGGATTGGTAACTGACGGGAAACGGGATCTGGAACAGCATCCCACGCCTGAAAAACTGGATTTCAAGGTTTTGGTCCGGACATTTCGCTATGCCCGTGCGTACAAACGAATGGCGATTATCCTGACAGGATTGACCATCATTCGCTCCATCCAATTACCCTTTCTTGCGTGGGCTTTAGGGGCGGTGATTAATGGACCGATTGCGGGAGGAGATCGCCGCGGGCTTTTCTGGGGCGTCGTGGGATTCACCGTGTTAGCCTTGATTACACAGCTCACGATGCGCTATCGACAAAACCTTGCTTTGCGATTTGGCGAAGCGGTGTTGCATGACCTGCGGCGAGATATTTTTGTTCATCTGCAATCTTTGACCATGGGGTTCTATAACCGGACTCGCATTGGGTATATTATCAGTCGGTTTACGTCTGATCTGGAATCGCTGCGGGCAGGGATCCAGAATGTCCTTTTTGTCAGTATTGTGCAAGGGGGGCAAATGTTGTTCAGCGGCTTGATCATGCTGTATTATGACTGGCTGCTGTTTTTGGTCATGTTAGGGATTTCTCCGGTGATCTGGGCGATCAACCGGCATTTTCGAAAACAACTCAGCTTCTTGCAGCGGCAGCTTCAGGAAAGTTTCAGCCGGGTGACCGCCACTCTGGCGGAGTCGGTCAACGGGATTCGAATCACGCAAAGTTATGTGCGTCAGGAGGTCAATGCAGGATTTTTTCGGAAATTGATGGTAGATCATTCGCGGTATAATATTGAAGCGGCGCGAGCGAATGGGATTTTTATTCCGTTGCTTGAATTGAACAGCCAGTTATTTGTGGCCGTGTTGTTATTAGTGGGGGGATATCGTGTCGCGGGAGGATCACCGCCGATGGAGATTGGGGATCTGATTCAGTTTTTCTTTCTGGCAAATTTATTTTTTGAGCCGGTTAAAAGTCTTGGAAACCAGTTTGTTGCGGCGATTACCGCCGCCGCCGGGGCTGAACGGGTATTTCGTTTGCTGGATATGAAACCCGATTGGACAGATGCTCCCGATGCCAAAGATCTGATTCCTATCCAGGGGAAAGTTTCTTTTGAAAACGTGCATTTCGAATATGTTCCTGGTCGCCCGGTTCTGAAAGGCGTTTCTTTTAATGTCGATCCCGGGCAATCGATTGCACTGGTCGGGCATACCGGTTCAGGGAAAAGTTCGATTATCAATCTGGTTACAAAATTTTATTTACCGAGTGCAGGGACGATCAAAATTGACGGACAGGATATTCTTTCGATTACTTCGTCATCGTTGCATGAGCAAATGGGGATTGTGCAGCAGCAGAACTTTTTGTTTTCCGGATCGGTGATGGACAATATCCGGTCTGGAAACATCCAGGCAACGGATGATGAGGTAATTGAATGTATCAAGAAACTGGATTGTTACGACATGTTCACGTCGTTGCCTGAAGGATTAAATACGGATGTAGGGGAGCGAGGCGGCGGATTGTCTTTGGGGCAGCGACAGATGATTTGTTTTGCGCGCGCGATGCTTGCCAATCCACGGATTCTGATTCTGGATGAAGCGACCAGTTCGATTGACACCTTAACCGAAGCTCGAACACAGAAAGCGTTGGAGATTTTGCTGCAGGGGCGGACGAGTTTCATTGTCGCGCATCGGTTGAGTACGATTATCCACGCGCATCAGGTATTGGTTCTGGATCATGGGGAAATTATTGAACATGGAAATCACAAAGAGCTGTTGAGGCAGGGGGGAGTGTACGCCCAATTGTACCGCCAGTTTATCCAGGCTTCTGAGTCTTGATCTCCTGGGAGCGCCGACATTTCTGGAAGTGTTTCCTTATTTTAAACTCGTCGCTGATCTTCAAAAAAACATGAATTGACATCGCATACGATAGCGTATATGGTATCAACGTGATTTGTGCTGTAATCGATACGAATGTGCTGGTTGCTGCCTTACGATCATCCTCAGGTGCCAGTCATGAGGTTTTGCTGGCAGCTTATCGGCATGATTTCGAGGTCGCGCTTTCCGTTCCGTTGCTTGCAGAATATGATGATGTCTGCCATCGGACTGGAAGTGGCATTTCGATTCCAGCCTCGGCAGTAGATGACGTGATCAATTGGATTGCGCAAATTTCCCGGCAGCAGACGATCCATTATCTATGGCGTGCCATTCTTCCTGATTCCAAGGATGACATGGTTTTGGAAGTGGCAGTGGCAGCTGGAACATCGCATATCATTACATTTAACCACAAGCATCTCAAGAAAGCTTCGGAGTTTGGGATTGCTGTAGTAACACCCTCCGAATTTTTGAAATTGTTATGAGTACACTGAGTCTTAGAATTCCGGATTCGTTGCATCGGACACTGAAGAGTGCAGCCGAACAAGATGGCGTTTCCATTAATCAGTTTGTTAGTCTTGCGGTTGCCGAGAAACTTTCGGCCTTGCAGACTTATAATTTAATTGCGGAGAAAGCGAGCAAGGGTTCCCAAGAGAAATTTCTTAAGGCTATGTCAATGGTTCCTGCTGGAGATGTAGTTGAGGGAGATAAGATTCCTGCAGAATACAAGAGAAGAACAAGGCGTCGATCCTAACACCTGCCGAACCTTTCTTCTCCATCAGACATATCTTACGGGTTTAATAAGTCGGGTGGGTAGCAGAAATTGCCCAACTGGACGTTCCTTCGTCAAACGATTACAACGATTCCAGAAACTTGATCAGTGCTTCGCGTTGTGCCGTCGGGAGGGCTTTGAACTGGTTGCGGGCAGTCTCTGCTTCTCCGCCATGCCAGAGGATAGCTTCTTCAAGCGAGCGTGCGCGACCATCATGGAGAAAACGCGTATGTCCATTTACTACTGACACCAAACCGATTCCCCAAAGGGGAGGTGTACGCCATTCAGAACCCGTCGCATTGAGATCCGGGCGATTGTCGGCCAGATCGGGGCCCATATCGTGCAGCAAAAGATCCGTATAAGGGTGGATCACCTGGTTATTGAGATAAGGAACCGGATGATCAGAACCCGTTTTCAGTTGCGGCGTATGACATTGCGTGCATCCCACCTGTTGAAACGTACGGGCGCCGGCCAACACGACCGGGTCATCTGCATTTCGACGTTCGGGAACTGCCAGCGTTTGCATGTAAAAAACCACACGGGAAAAAATCCGTCCGGACATTTCTGGTTTCCCGCCATCAGGAATTTCTTTCAGTGCTGCCTGGGCAGAGGAAAAGGGATGGTCCGGACGATCGGGAGTCGTGATTCCAATATCATTTACAAAAGCAGAGGCCGTTTGGGACGCAATCGTGGGCTGGTTTGCCTTCCATCCGAAACGACCGACCTCACCCGCATGGGAGTCGGACGGTGGGGTGATCCAGTGAATGCGTCCGGAAATGCCGTCCTGATTGAGGTCATCGGGATCGGCGAGTTGTTCCAGAGTTTCCAGCGGCACCGCTTCCAGAAGCCCAAGCCCATAGACCGCAGGAGCGACTCGGGGGCCGATCAGCGTTTCTTTATCCAGAGGACCGTAGGCAAGGTTGGTAAATTCATAAATCGGACGCTGAAGTTCGTATGGAGTTCCATCGACATAATGTCCATGAACAAGTGCATAACGCAGTGTTGGTGTGCCTTCCGCTTGGACATCCGGAATCGCATCCACCTGGAGTTGGAATCCATAATGGGGGTCCGGTTGTGCAGTCCGTGCTTCCAGATCCGGGTATTGACTGAAACGAAAGAGCAGGCTGACAAAAGGATCGCCCGGCTCAGGTGGCCGCCCTCTTCCGTCTTTAAAATGACAGGCGGAGCAGGAGCGCGCATTGAAAAGAGGACCAAGTCCATCGCGCCCGGATGTGCTTGCTGGCGCAATTACCCAGTTTTGATTGAAAAATGAATTTCCCACTGCAAACTTCGAACGGTCCGCAGACGGCTGATTGCGGGCGGGAAGCGCAAAGGCATTCCGTGAAGCATCCGGAACGGTCGTTTCTCCCCCGGATTGCGTCGCACGCATCCAGTCCAGGATATTTTCCTCAGCAGAAAGGCAGGACGAAAATCCCCACGGAAGCACGGCAGTGGAAATACATAAAAACCGAATAAAAGAGTGAGAAAAAAAGCTCGTGTTCACTCGAACAAAATTTTTATTTGAAAGCTAAATTCTATTTCCAAAAGTGGATACTCCATGAGTGGTTCGGGAAAATTATTCTTCGGATTCGGTGATGGGGATTTGTAATCCTAATTTCCCGGCGAGCGCAGCAATTTGTTCTGCCTGTTCATATAAGGCATCGGCGGCATTTTTGATCGCCACCCGCCCGGGGGCATCATCTTCTCCCGCAATTGCCTGATCAAATGGGGCAGGAATCGCGGCGACCAGTCCATCCGTTTTTTTAATCTGCTCCTGAAGTGCCTGGATCGTCTCTGCAAGCTCGGCTTCCTGCCCTAAAGCAACGAGTCCAGGTGCAATTTTTTCTCCGTTCCATTCGCCATAAAACACATTGTGAATCCCGAGCTGGTTGTAAACATGGTCTTTATGGGTTTGGTCGCTGAAACAGGATTGCTCGTCTTCCTGCTCCTGGGTTTCCCACGCAACCATCATCCGTTCCCCTGGCAACTCAAATCCACTCAACATCCCAATCCCGGTCAGGATTTTTTTCAAACCCTCCTGCGTGTCGCCTGCCTCAAATTTTGCACGGAAATTGTCGGACTGGTCGGGTGCCCAAGCAGCTTCCAGTGATTTCAGATCTTCAATCAATAAATTGGTCACCAACTCCAGATACTGGACACGACGGGCAACATTTTTGCCATTTTCGGGCTGATAATCCTGAATCGGACGGTTTCCGGGACCATCGTCACTGGTGTCTTGACCCCAGAGCAAAAATTCGATGACATGATACCCGAGCGTGATATTGGTTTCTCCATCCCGTTCATTTAACGAAGCAATGACTTCTGCATCGATTTCCGGAAAATCGCTCAATCGGTTGATCAGTCCGGCATCAGGATCTTCCTGGATATAATCCACAAACGCTTCGTCCATTGGCCAGGCATTCAAACGCGCTTCAGGCCCCCCGGGACCATCAACCGGGCCGTCATAAAATCGATAGGCCTCTGTTTGAAGATAAGGTTTGCGTGCGGCAATCCAGGCCTGACGCGCCACATCCAGATTTTCCTGCGTGGGAGTCCGGATTAATGTCTGCAGTGCTTTCGCTTTTTGAACCGATTCCTGATAACTGGTGTGTGCCAGCTTTCCATACCCCTGCAGGATTTCACGGGAAATGTTTTGACCGTTTTCCCCCTCCTGGGAAATTCCTGTGACTGTGAAAAAGATGAAACCGAGAAAAGAACTGAATAGAAGTCGTGAGAACATAGCCGTTATAATTGAGACTGACTCTCAATATAGTCAAGACTGCATTTTCTCGTTTTTTAGCCGGAAACGATTTTTTCTGGACCACCGAGTTTAAAAAGATAGGACGGGAGGTAGCCGATTTCGCGTGATTTTTCGACTGGGAGAGAAAACTGCTCGCCGACGGATGCCAGCGGATAGACGCCATAAGGGATTTCTGTACGTAACGCGCAGCGGACACATTCTGTGATATCGTCGATATGGGTCGCGAGCTGCTGGGCTTCCGGGAAATTACGAATTTTCACATCATGCTTATCTGCAATCGGATAGGGTTGCCCGAGGCGCAGTGCAATAAATTCGATTCCGTAGCTGCGGTAATAGAGTTCGCCTAAATGTTCGCCAAAGATTTTGGTTGTGGCATAGAGGTTACTGGGTTTGTTCGAGAGAGTGGGGTTATTACTGATATCGTTTCTGGAATGCCCTTTGATGACGGTCAGACTGCTCATGAAAACGACCCGGCGGATGTTGTTTCGGCGAGCTGCTTCGAGAATATGAAACGTCCCTTCACAGCCCACCCGAATCGTCGCGGTGTCAAAACTGGCAATTTCGTTATCAGCAGGTGCCTCGCGCTCAAAATCACGTCCGGATGCAATAGCGAGGTGTAAAATGGTATCGCAACCTTGAGCAAGGGTATTCAAACGCTCAAAATCCAGGAGATCACATGTTTCAACAGGGGCGCCATCCAAAGCTCCAGGTTTTAAATCCGTATATTTAATAGAAAATTCCTGAGATAAAACAGGTAAAATACGTGACCCGATCACGCCTAATGCGCCCGTTGCCAAAATACGTTTTGGTTGATTCATGTTTTTTTAGAAACTAATAAACCATTTGGAAAAAACAATCTGGAAAATCACTCTTGTCCAAAATTTCCCCCGGGAGTGCCCGACATTTCCGTCGGCAGACTTTGGAGTGCGGGGCTCTGCACCGCTTTGGATCGAATGACATGGGAGTAACCATGCACAAAAAATTTCGCATATCCCTTTCGATATGATCCAAAGCGGCGGAAACCGCCGCACTCCAAATTGCCCTGTCCCCGTCGGCTAACCTGCCGTTGGATCATTTATTGGATTGCGAGACAGTGGGAAAATTTATATCTCTTTTTGAATGAACAAGCGCGATTTAGTGCGAGGAATGTACAGGATGTGCTTAAAGACCGGGATGATTCTGACGGTGATGTGTTTTTTTGCGACAGCACAGGGAGAGGAAGGCAATGACGCACCGGAAAATTCCGAAACGCAAAAGTCCCATCGTTTTATTAAAGCAGAGCTGGCAGTGACTCCCCTGGCGCTGGATTCGCCATCAATGGAGCAGACGATCGGAACCGCATTTTTTATTTCAGAGTCAGGATTGATGATGACCACCGGGCATTCCATTCAAAGAAATGAAGCCGGAGAAATCAGACCCTTGTTTGTGCTGGTAAATTCGGAAACAAATGGGGCGGTGTTTCGTCCGGTCCAGGTGGTGAAAATCTTTGGAGATGGTAAAGAGGGACGTGATTTGGCACTGCTGCAAATTGAGCGGAAGTCTCCAGAAGAAAAATTCCCGTATCTGGAGTTAGGCGAGCCGGTACTGACCAATGAAGAGATCGTGGTGGTGGGATACCCATTGGTATTTGATCGTGTCTATCGCTGGCCACTGTTCCGTTGGGGGAGGGTGGCGTCAGATCGCTATCATTTACGTGAAAGTAAAGTCTATGTGCTGGATATGACCAGTGCCCCCGGCTTCAGCGGCTCCCCGATCCTCCGAACCGATAACGGAAAAGTAGTCGCCATTCTCAAAGGCCGCGTGGTAGGCAACGAAAAAGCCAATTTCTCGACCGCCACAGAACTCACCGAAGCTGACTTTTTGGGCTTGCTTCGCTAGTGGAAAGAATATCCAATTTAAGGATTATGAATATTGAGATTATTCCACGTAAGGATGGGTTTACGGTTGTGCAGTTGAGTGGCAGGTTGGATGCGCATGGGGCGAATGAGTTGGAGGATCAGATGGGGCCGCTGTTGTCGAACCCGGAGGGGTCGGTGGTATTGGACATGGCGGATGTTTCGTATTTGAGCAGTGCGGGGTTGCGTGTATTTGTGAAAGCGTGGAGAGCGGTGCAGGCGGATGGTGGGGAGTTGGTTCTGGTTGCGATGCAGCAATATTGTCGGGATGTATTGGAGATGGTTGGATTTGAGCGGGCCTTCCGGTTATTTGAGACGATGGAGGAAGCGGAACTCGCTTTGGGAAAGTCTGATTCCTCCGGAGCATCCGGAGGAGAAAAGGTATTGAGTGAAAAAGAGGTGCGCAAAGGCACCTTCGGAGAAATGGCGATTTATGCCGGCGAAGAAGGCACTGGCGCAGTGGAAATTGTCGGGGACATCGTCAATGTATTATCTGCCGCCATCACTCCGGCACATGTTTGTTCAAAACGTTTTTCTCAAAAAGAATATTCGATCGGACTCGGCTCTCTTGGCTCCAGAGTGGAAGAATATTTACCCCTTATGGGAGAAATGATCACGATTGGTGGAACGATGGTCTGGCTGCCATGTGATGGCAATGATACTCCGGACTTTATTATCCCTCAGAAAGATACCGGAAAGGTGGTGTTGCGCACAGGATTCAATGCGTCTTTAGCGGGTCCATTTCATGAGTATGTAGAATACCGTAGCCATAAAAAAGAGGGGGCGAGCATGAATGAAATTTATCGCGACCTTTTTGAACAAGCGAAAGTGCGTCGTCCGGATTTCAAAGGGGCTTTGGGAATTGCCATGCGTGCGCAGATGCCTGCTGTTTATGGATCCGGTGTCCTCAAAGCGCCCATTAAGGAGTTTGCTCCGGAAAATGGCAAATGGATTACGGATCCTTCGAATTTCACCACCTGGTTTGAGGCCGATCAAACCCCACGCCATCAAAATGTCACAGGCCTCATTGCCGGCGTCGGCGTAGACCTGTCCATGGACATTTCTGTTTTTGATGAAAAACATTTCAATGCGACATTTTATGTCAATCCGGCAAATACCGGAAGTTCGAACGAGTTATTGCATAATCATGCAGTTCTTTTTGAGCCGGTAGAAATGCCTAAACCCCCCATCTCTTTGGAATCAGAAATAAAACTGATTGTGGAAAATGGAGAGTTTGTGGATATGCGT
>CAKUMP010000035.1 GCA_934667795.1 uncultured Chthoniobacterales bacterium
TCCGCAATATAATAACACGAAAGACAGCCGAAATTTATGCATTAAAAGAAAAATAACGTTCGGGGTTCTCATAAGCTTTCATCTTTATTCCTACGTAAGAATTTCGTCAAGGAAATTATGAATAAATTACGTTCCTGCATTCCGATATAATCCCAAGCACCAGAAACCGTCGCACTCCCAAATTAGCATTTTTCAAGTCGGATTTGTGCTAATGCTTTTATACCGGAATGCTTAAAACTCTAAATCCACAATGATTGGAAAATGATCGGATGCCCTTTTTTCTTCGATCACTTCATGTTTCACCATTTTGGGAATAAAATTTTTGAGTGCGACATAGTCAATCTCAATGTTTTCTGCGACGGAAGCACCTTGGAAAGTGGGTGCATTATTTTTATCTAAAACATCCCACCCGGAAGTCTCCAACAACCGTAATGATGGTGAATTTCTTGTCGCGTTAAAATCTCCTGCAAGAATCAGCGGGTTTTTATGATCTTCCAATAATTCTAAAAGCGTACCAATTTCCTGGACACGTATATCTGCGGTTAAATGATTAAAGTCCGCATGAATGGACAAAAAGGATATCATTTCTTTTACGCCCGGCACATGCACCTGCACTTCCAGTGCCGAGCGTGGTTCCCTGCCTTTGACCTGAGAAAGCGTATAGCCCACCGTCTTTGTGATCGGGAACCGGGAAAGCACCCCAATCCCGTATTCTCCATCTTCCATAAAGCACGATTGTTTGAATCGCGCTTCCATTCCAAGTGCCGCACCAAGCACTTTCATCTGATCCTGTTTACCGCTTCGCTTATTGTTTCGATCAATCTCTTGCAATGCCACAATATCCGGGTTGAGTGCCCTCAACACCGAAGCGATTCGAGTCAGATCGACTCTTCCATCCATTCCTAATCCATGTCGGATATTATAAGAAACAATGCGTAGTTTTGTGTGCATATGCACTCTTTGATAAGGTAAAGTAACTATTCATGGTGTTTCGCGATTTTCTACAAAATCCTGAAGACCGGTTTTCATAATCTTGTGAATGTCTTCTTCGCTCAGAGCTGTATCTCCAAAATACCCGAGGTCATCCACGAATGATCCTTCCGGGAGTCCTGAAAGGCCGACAAAACGAGGTTGTGCCCCATCTGTTTGATCTGCTTCGGGAATAGAAAGTGGCTCGCTAGGTTTTTGGACAATACACATACCATTCTCATACAGGGAGATCATCCCTTCTTCAAAAATCATGGCATAATGCGTCCAACTTCCAGGGTATAATTCCTTGTGTCTTGGCGATGCCGCCAGACTCTCGGACAGAGTAGCAAAACGCAATCCCAATGCGCTATGGACAGCAAGTCGCCAGTCACCGTTACGTTTTTTGGAAGATATGGATTGGCGCACCAGGAAAGAAAAACCTATATCGTCTTTAATTTGCTCCGGAAGATAAATCCACGCGACCACACTCATCCGTTGGATTTCTTCGCCAAGCTTTGTATAAGGGTCCTCTTTGAGCGACTGCTTGATGCCTCCCTTTGGACCGATCACTTTTAAACTGCTCCCTCCGAATTTAGGATTTTCGTAAGAAACTTCAAAAGCTTCTGGACTACTGTATTCCATATTCAGATTATTGCCGCTGGAATCCAGTGCGACATTCACACCCTCTTCGTCAAAATAAAAGAAAGCGTCTTTGTCTGTTGCGTGAAGTCCCCCGCCGGGCAATAGCACGGCAGCCAGTAGTGGAAGATAATATTTTGATGGTTTCATTTTATGGATTGTGTTTATGGTTTCTGATGCGTTTCCCCAACGGAAAGAAGTTCCTCCTGCACTTTGGTGTCATTCATCCGGGGGCCGACAAATACAAAACTGGGTGCCATCAACCCGGCAACCCCGATCTCATTACGTTGTGTCTTGTGCACAGCCACTGCCACACGGTTTTTCCCGTCGCGAATTACGGCGTTAGTAATGTCATGGATATGTGGCTCGCGGAACCCCTGTTTGCTTCCTACAAATTCCTCATTAATCCACACCTTCGATTCGGTTTCCAACTTGCCTAAAAATAGTCCTACCCCGGAGTTCTCGGGAATTTTTGATCCATCAAAATCAAAGTAATACCAGACAGTGCCCCCATCCGCCCATGGCAGACCTTGTGCGTCCCACGTAGCACTGCTCGTGGCGATTCTTACCAACTGATCCAGATTGTAATCGGCTGCAAACATTCGCATCTGCTCGCCCGCATTATTGGGATCAAAACGCACGGGCAATCTGTCTGGCACTTCGTAAATGATCTTATAAGGATTTGTGGAAAATTTCAGTCCTTGTGTCAATTCGTCTTTAAATCGGGTTTCAAGATATCCACGCCCGCTCCTGGAAACATTGAAGACGCTTTCTGTGGCCATGCGGTCATGTTCCGCCAGCATTTCAGCATGAAGCTTATTTGCGGTGGCATAGTCAAATTTCTGTACCTCGCTACGCATTGCCAGATACCGTTTCAGTTGTTTCCATGGGTGCCTTTGCTGACGTATAAGTACCTTTTGTTGGTTGGTTGTCGCGAGTTTCTCTGCTTTGTCGAAAGCCGTCAGAATGTCTTTTGTAAACTCCGGACTGTAAATCAATGTATAGGCAAAAAACGAACCTGCTTCCTGCCTTGCATCGTTCTGGCGGGCAATTTGTTTCAGATAAATATCTTCCATGACCGCTCCCGCCTTTTCTCCAAAAGCAGCCAGTGCGTATTTATTTAATTCCTCTTTCCAGGAACGATCCGTATCCCACACCATCCGTGCATAGATGTAGTCTGACGGACCAAGTACTGCCCAGGCAGGCATGCCTTTCACGGTCGGTAACAGAAAACCGTGCTTGTGATAAAATGGTATATCCTCTCCCCATATCTGTACCTTGGTGTAAGGAAGAATGGCTTCCGCCAGATTCCATGAAAATCCGCCGAAATACATGGGATTCCCCTGTTTTTTGGAAATCTCGGCCCATTGCTCCATATTAGAGCGATAAACGGAACGCGATGGACTGCGCTCATCCATGGCCGAATGGTAACGAGAGTAGGTATTGTCCATCACGCCAATCACAAACCGTGGATGCAGGGGATAATTTTTGGAAGGTGGTCCGGCATTGCAGTTGTAAAAATGTTGTCCCAGGTAAAGATTCGGAAACTCATCCTCCAGTTGCGTGAATACTTCATTGGCAAGATAGATCCCTTCATTGGTACGATCCACAAGACCACTCATCGGATCTATCCGTCCTTCGTTAATAGCCAGCGTAGCAGAGCTCATCGAAAAAACATCGCCAGGA
Source organism: uncultured Chthoniobacterales bacterium (assembly GCA_934667795.1). Lineage (GTDB taxonomy): Bacteria > Verrucomicrobiota > Verrucomicrobiia > Chthoniobacterales > CAKUMP01 > CAKUMP01. The sequence continues at coordinate 3,295 of CAKUMP010000035.1, forward strand.
CTAGGACCAACGCTTAACGCAACCTTCTTGTCCTTGGACCATTTCTTCTTCTCAAAAGTGTCTCTGACATAACGAACCAGAATATCAATCAACGCCGGATTCGATGTTTCAAATTTTCCTTTCTTACGTCCAGATGTTCCATCCGGATTTTGATTCCACCCCAGAAGTTCCGGATTTTTTTCAAAATCATCCGCATACCGCTTCATAATAACCGACCAGGCAAAAGCATCGTGCAGGACCAGTGCTTCATCGAACTTTTCCTTTCTGTCTTCATTATCATCCAGACGCATCCGTCGTTTCCAGGTTTCGAGTTCGTCCTTTTGTTGTTTGTCAAAATAATTGATCGCGCTGATGCCCAACGTTGCCAAAGCAAAAGCCGGATGTTTTTCCACATCAACAGAAGCGATCTCGACATCCGGCATTTCAGGAATCCTTTCTCCAAGTGCTCCGGGCATTACCCAGGCACACCCCAGACGCTCCAGTAATTCATACACACCATTCAAAACTCCTTTGGAGGACACTCCAGCAATCCACACACTCCCATTATCTGTCTTCAAATGGAAACCTCCGGTAGAAAGCGGATTGTCCGGTTTTGCGACCTTCACTCCCCCTGTCTCCGCCAGTCTGCCCAGCACCACCGCAGGAGGCTCGATTTCTTCCAGTTCTTTAACCTCTTTCAACGGAAGCTCTGCTCCGCTCATGGTGGAAAAATGGTAATTCAATTCCTGCACCGCGAATTGAAGTTTTGGATTTTCCGCCCATTCGGTTGCATCCACGTAGATCGCTCCAAGTGGTTTGCCCTGTTTGATAAGCAAAATGTCCTCGGCTGTCAGAGAATATGGCATTACGAAAATCGCAGCAGCCAATAATAGAAAGTAATATTTCGATAATATCATTTCTTGTTTAGTCAGCGATTTCACCTTCCTTGATTGCTTCCTCGACGCCACCGGGCAGGATACGCACGAGCGGGGCGACATCTTCTGCCTGTGGCACACGCGGACCACTGAAGACAAAGCTGGGCATAATCAGACCCCCTACGAATAATTCCGAGATACCATGACGAGTCGTCTGAATCACCACCAGGTTGTCACCGCCGGGGATAATAGCATCGGTCAAATCGAACACCTTGGGTGAGCGCAGGCCGGCTGCACTACGAGCGATGAATTTATCGTTGCACCACACCGCCAGACGGTTTTCGGCACCGCCGACAAACAGACCGTAGCCGCCAGACTTCTCCGGATTTTCGGGCAGTTTGAAATGAATGCGATACCAGGCAGATCCCTGCGGAAATCCGCTCAATCCCTGAGCATCCCAGGTGGACTGGAAAGTTTCGGTCTCAATGAAACGCGAGTCGTCAATTTTGCTGCCCCAGAAGCGGTGCTCGGCTCCAAGATTGTTGACATCAAAAGCCGTCTTAAGACGATTCGGAATCTGGTAGGCAATAGCGTAGTCCCCGCTCGAATAGCGGATCGCCTCGTCAAGCCAGGTACCGTAGCGTTTGAAATACTCATGTCCCATTTTATTGACAAAATGCATATTCCGGTCGGCTACTTCGGTGAGCGTACCGGTGACTTTTTCAAACTCCTTCTTTGCTCCTGAGAAATCGAAAGCGGTATAACTCCGGTGCATCGCGAGAAAGTGTTTGAGCGTCAGCAACGGATAGCGCGCGTCGATGATACGGCGTTTGTGACTCTCTTCTGTGGCCGCAGCCAGTGCCTGCTCGAAACGTTTCTCCTCAGCAGCCACAAAAGCATCATCATAGAGCAGCGGCATGGCAAAGAAGGAACCTGCTTCGTGAGAGGATTCGCTCTGGCGTCGTGCCAATTCCAGATAATACCCCTCCATCAAGGGAGCTGCCTCAGATCCGTAGGATTTCACACAAAACTCTCGTAGCAAATCACGCCAATCGAGTTCGGCATTCCACATCAGCTTGATGCCAACATAGTCGTGAGCAGCCGTAAGGTACCAGGATTTTGCCATGTTGGTTCTTTTGATACGATAACCGTTGCTGCTATAGATAGGAAAGTCGTCGCCGCTGATCTTGACACGCGTATAGGGCAATACGGCGTCGGCCGGGTTCCAGTTGTAGTCGCCATGCCCCAGGATGTTTCCTTGCTCGCGTGCCAGCTCCCCCCAGCGCAATACAACGTCGCGATAGTAGGTGCGTGAGCGTGATGTCTCGTCTTCCATGCTATGAAAACGCGAGACATTCAGGTCACGGATAGTGGCCACCAGGCGTGGGTGTGGCTTGTAACGCATCGGGAAGTCGGCATGCCAGGAGTAAATAATAAGCCCGAGGTGAAGGTTGGGAAATTCTTTCTCGGTGCGTTCAAGAATCTGGTTAATAAAAAGGACGCAGACATCCGTGCCATCGAGTTTGCCCGTATCGTAGGTGATGCGTTGTACCCCGGCGTTGACCGACTCCGGCGAGAGCGAAAGCGACCCTCCGTCGTTGGGTCCCATACCCATGCTGACAACAGCATCGTTCGCCCAGCCGTTACGCTGAAAAGTGTCGCGAATGTATTCGATGGCAATCTCGATCGCACGTGGGTTAGTGCTTTCAAGCTGACCGCCGCCACGCACCAGGCTACCGTCCGGTTTGCGAACCAGACCATATAGCTCGGGATTCTCCTCGAACTCGTCTTTAAATTTACGGATAATCGCGCCCCAGGCGTGGCCACCGGCTGGCAGACCATAGCGCATTTTGGAGCCGTAGATGTTGGCCTTATGGCGCAGACCCCACATCCGCAGTTCGCCCCACTGATCTTCCACCGGAGCACTGCCATAATACAGGTCACGGATGGCAAAGGAAGGCATTTCCTGAATGTCGCCGTCGGCTACGACTACGGTATCCAGCTTGGGAATGATTTCGCCAGCCTCGCCAGGCATCACCCAGGCACAACCAAGTTGCTCAAGCATGGCATAGATGGCGTGAGAAGCACCAAAATCACTGGCACCGCCCAGCAGTACCAATCCATCGCTTGCCTTCACTCGGAATGCGTCGCGGGAAGGGTCGTCGGCTTCCTTGTCAGGAGTTGCACCCATTTGATTGGCCAGAGATCCTATCACAATTGCCGGTTTTTGCACCTGCTGCGGATTATCTGTCACCACAATCTCCACCGTCGCTCCGCTCATTTTCTGCAAATGTTCCTGCAGGTCGATGATTGAAACTGCCAGTGCCTTGGCATCCATCTCATCAACCGATAGCTTGTCGAGGTCGCGGTGACGAGGCCAGTCAGTATCCTGCTCGATTGGCGCATGGTAGATTTTAGCGACAGGTGCTCGGTCCTTGATAATAGGCGTATCGCCATAGGTCGTCATGGTAAACGCCAGCAGTGAACAGGACACGATTCGGGTTATTTTTTTCGAATAGAAATATTTCATGATTTTGTGTGTGGATATCGGTCTTTTTTTTATTAAATAAATATTAGTCTGATTCGCCGCCCTGGCGTGATGCTTCATCCATTTCCCCGTTGGTTTCCATGGCTACCACCTCCGCTGGCACCAATGCTTCAGATGGCTGGCGGGCGAGAAACGGAGGAACTGTCAGCAATTGCTTTTGCCCACGGATCTGCTCAAATTTCCACCAGCAGCCCGCTTCCGCTTCCGGCACTGGTACCGAAAAGAATTCTCCGTTTTGGGTACCTTTGAAATTAAGTACAATTTCTCCCTTGGGATTGAGCATTTTCCCGATGGATTTTTGAGAATACATTCCAATCACCCGGGTTCCTTTCGGAACATAAAAATAATAATCACCGATTGAGGGAGTCGTGAGCAAAATGTTGTTTTCCGGCGAACTCGGAACCACCACACGCTGCCCCAGCGGCCAGCGGATTAGCGTTCCACCACCACTGCCATCTCCGAAAACCAAACGGTGCAGCCCCTTATACGGCGTTTTCAGTTTAACCTTATATAACGTTTTATCCGCATCCACCGTTGCCTCATCCATGACTTCTTCCAGCACGGCATGACTTTCCGAAAAAAGTTGCAATCGTACCGGACCACGATCAGGCCAAAGATTTCCTCCCGAAACTTCAAACTCAAATATCGTTCCCTCTTTGTCCGCATAAAGGTACAAGGTATTATCCGCACGCGTTAGAAGCTTGCCGCGCCATTCGCCCGTGATTTTCTGTTCTTCCGTAATACCCCGCATCCCTTCATATGGCACCAGGTTTCTGGAAAATGACCGCGGCTCGAAATCAGTAACTGCATTATGCGCAATCCCCTCCTTCAACATCCCCCGTAAATCATTTTGCGAAAGAACCGTCGGCATATTATCTTCCGATGGCTCCCACAGCATGCCCTCAATCCCGAATTTATCCTTCATCCTTCGATCCCAGTATAACAACGAATACACCATGCTATGTGCGGAGGCCATGACGTTGCCCGACATTTGCACGCGATAGGCAAAATGCGCGAGATCCTCATACGCTTTGCGTGCTTCCTCAGCACCTTTGGCTTGCAGGTAAACCCGATACAGTTCCAGATAACGCTTGTACGGAATATAGCTTTCAAGCCGTTTCTCCACACCGGACAAATAGTCCCCATTCGCACCCTTTTGTTTTGCTGCCTCTTCAACAATACCGAGTGCCTTATCAATCTGACGATACATGCGCCCGATCAAATCATCCGAAAACAAGGGATTCCCCGACTTGAAAAGATACTTTTCGTAAAATTCGCGCATCTCCCCACTCGCAGGTCCAAAGGAAACGTCATAAAAATCCTGCAATAGCGTATCTTTTTGTTCCGCTTCCTTCACATCCCAGGTCAGACGTGCAATCAGATAATTTCCCATCCCATGCGGTGCCCACGCGCTCCCCGAGGATCCTTTCCAATAACGTGCGCCGTCGTCATACCATTCCGGCAGGTTCTGCACAATCGAGTCAATATCCGTCGCTCCACCTTCTCCGGGCAGATCATGACAATAACTCCAGATTGTAAATACCGGCTGCGTCACACCTATTGTCGCACCTATTTTGCTCCAGCCTTGAAGAAGTTCCTTCATGCCATATCCCCCCTTGCGGGCATACGTGCTTACCATCACCACCACCTTGTCATGAATCTTGATCGTTGGTGGCGCTGTATGATGATTGTACGCCAGCATCCCGACACGCGTTCCCGGAAATTCCTCCTGAATCGCTTCAGCAACATGATTGGTAATCGTCACCGCCTGGTTTGACACACTTCCCAGCGGAGATTTCTCCGGCCACCCACCACCATCGGATGGATCCATATTCACAGAATCTATCGGTTGTCCTTTTGCCTGACGTCCTCTCAAATCTTTCAATGCATGTTCGGCAGCAATTTTCAGAGCGGCATCTTCATGTGCAACCAGCTTTTTGGAAGCATGCAGTGCTTCCGGGTGTTGCTCAAAATAGGTCTGATTCCGGCGTATGATCGCCTCATAAGCATGCCCGGAACGCAAATCAAACGCATAATTCACACGATTACGTTTCAGCCAATTCACCAGCCCTTCTTTAAGCGGCGCAGAATCATCCATTTTGAAAATAGTCCGAAATCCGGTGCCACCATACGTCAGACCACGCACATAGTAATCCGGCGACTCAAAAACATCGAGGTCCAGCACCAGCGAAGGTTTTTCCGGCCATATCTCCCATTCTTTGGAGGGAAAAAATTGCCGGAAGCCCACACGATGCAACAAATCCCACACGGCATGCTCCACAGCCAGCGGTGTCCTGCCGACCACATGGAGCGTCTGCTTGCCGGAGCGTAAGACATAATCCTCCTGACTTATAATTTTATCTTTGGCTGGCGGTAAAATATCCGGAACTTCTTCTGCCGTCCCCACCATAATGGAAGTTCCCGCCTCTGACTTGTCCGCAATTTCAAACTTTGCTCCCGTAATTTTTTCCAGCCCCATTGCCAGATCTTTCGCTGCGTTTTGTACGATATCTCCCTCCTTTTCGGATACCACAATACGCGCCTGCGCCTTGCCTTTTTCCGATAAAACCACAGACTCGGCATGTAGCGAATTCCCCCATACTCCCAAAATTCCGGCAATTCCATAGAACAGAATAATGGACACATAAATATTTCGATGAAGCATAACTAGTAAGTGGATGAATGACCGAAAGAACCTTGGTAAACCGTTTTGACTCTGAATCAAAATTTGAAAGGGGGAAGCGTGTTTGTAGAAAATATCAGGAACATGTTACGGAGCAAATCCGGTATAAAATAAAAGATATTTTTCAGTAGGGGTTTTGGTTTTTAAAGGAATCTCCTCCGGGGCCAAAGCTTCGATATGCCCATCCAAAAAGAAGATGTTGGCTCTACCATTATGCCTGAACCCGAAATTATGTTCCGCGTCCGGATCCAGAAGCTGTTCAAGCGTCTCATAACTGTGGGCACCAATCGTCATGCGACTGCCAAAACCGTATTTCTCCTGACTGGCTCGTGTGGCAACACGATCCGCAAAAAGAAACAAATGGGAAGCTTTGACTTCCGAGCGACGAACACGATCATCACCATTTTTATGCAATCTTCCATTAATCCCACTATTCCAGGCATAATTCGCCCAGGAAGCAGGATTAGTCGGCATTCTTGCTCCAGGCTTCAATGGATTACTTTTTCCCGGTTGAACCTCCGCTGCCGGACAAGTAAAAACTTCGGTATCTCTTGAATGAGAAAGTCCATAATCCGCCAGAATGGCATACCAATGCGATTCGCCCCCACGAGACTTGTCATGCTCATAGCGACCATTGTCGGAGTTATAATGCCAAAAAAGATAAGGCATCACAATTTGATCCGGTTGCTCGGCCATGAATTCCATAGCGGTGAATCCAATCGTTTTGAGATTCTTGAGGCATCTGCCATTATGCGCCGTTTGTAAAATCCCACGAAGCACAGGAAAAATCAACGCGATCAAAACAACAATGACGATGACAACTGCAAGCAATTCGACCAATGTCAGTCCATATTGTTTTTGTTTGGTGTATTTCATATCTGGAAGGGAAAGTGTTTTTAATCATCAATACTCTGCAACACATCTAGCTTCTGCGCCGCATCCGGCAGAATATCAGCCCTGCGCTGACGAAAACAAGGGCGACTCCCGATGGCTCGGGAATCGATGATATCCCCTGCAGAACAATATTCTGGTTTAACGTGTCGTTGAAAAGTGCGAGTTCTCCCGGTGTAATGGAAAGTCCAGTGAGCTGAGAGAGGTCAAATGCAGGCGTCATGGACGAACTGCCAGTGAGTGTGCTGTAGTTGAAGATCACCATTTCCCCTCCCACCTGAAAGGTCGTTTCATCGCCGATAAGAGCAAGGGTCCAGTTCGTCCCCAGATTCAAATTGCCTTCAACATCAACTCCCCCTCCCGTCTGAAGCTCGAATCGAGTGTCGCTCTGAAAGGTCAAATTGTTGTTGAAAGTAAGCGATCCCTCGTCACCACCTGCAGCAAGTGCGGCACCGGTATAAATCGTCGTATTGCCAGTAATGCCCCCACCACCACCAAGACGACTTCCCGACCGTACCGAGACGTTACCCGATCCCGACAGGGAACCATTAACAAATAATGTCCCCACCTGAATGTCAGTCGTTCCCGTATAGGTATTGTTTACACCGGAGAGAATCCATGTTCCAGTCCCTCTTTTAATAATGCTGGTAGCAAGATGAGTCGAGGTGCCAGTGAGGGAATCACCAATGCTGCCGGCAAGCTCACCGACTCCTGCGGTATCGCCTTGTAGATAAATGGTTTTTCGGTTGTTAACATCTGCAACCCCTGGAGCGGAAATGTCCGAGGTAAATTTAAGAAGACCCGTGCCGGATTGATCGAATATCGCCCCACCAGTGGTTCCAGCGAGGGTGATGGCTTTGGTAATCACTTCTCCTGTGCCAAGGTAAGCGAGGGTTGAAGTCGTCGTGCTTGAGGCGCTGTTTCCAAATTCAAGTGTACTTCCCGCTCCAAGATTACTCCCCTTGTCGAACCGGACACTCCCCGCTCCATAGAGAATAAGATTTCCTGAAAAGGTATTGACCGCATTAAGGCGCGTGACGGAGTCAGCGTGTTGGGCATAGATCGCAAGCCCCGCTCCCGCATCCCCGAAAATGGCACCGCTAAGCGTGATCATGCCGGTCGCGTTGCGATTGTCCAACGTCCGCATGGCGTCTCCCAATGCGATGGTTCCACCAAGTTCAAGATCGGAACCGGAATTGAATTGGAGGGAACGGTTACTGCCAAGTAAGCTGAGTATGAAGTTATTGGCGATCTTATTGTCTCCCGTAAGATTGGTGCTGGCCACCAGCTTTGAATTAGTACTAGACGTATTCGAGGTATTTACGATTACATCGCCGGTACTCAGTGCCTGATGATGTCCGAGCGAGACAGTCGCCGGATGCGTAATTGAAGTCGTCCCACTATAGCTGTTAGCGGCATTTAAATAAAAAGCCCCGTTTGCATTGCCTGTGAGGTTCAAATTGGTTACAGTAGAACTCCTGATCGCGTTGTTAAACGTTAATGATCCTGTAGAACTGGAGAGTGTAACCTCTCCTTCATAGTTGAGCTGAATACCAACGTCAAAAACGGTCACATTGCCATTGCTGCCGCTCCCATTGGTAATAGCATCAGTGCTACCACCCATATCAATCGCAAGCGTGAATCCTGAACCACCGAAATGATAACCGTTCGCATTATTCGAGTTAAAAAGAATCCTGCCCACCGTCATATCCGCTGTAAGTGTCGGCTGAATGACCGCATGCGCATAGAAACCCAGTTCTGTAACGGTGGGGAATTCGGTATAAGGCGTCCCCCCGTTATTCGTCCAGTTCTCCGGATCATTCATATCCGCTCCAATATTACCCCAACGAACAACTGTAGCTTGAACAACCGATGCAGGAAAAATAATGCATACGGCAAAAATGCCTGTGACAATAGGGAAAAGGATACGTTTTTTCATAAGCGGTTCTGTGCTAAAGGGGATAATTCTTTATTCCTACGTAAGGATAGAAAAAGTTAAATGCTTGTCAATCCTTTTTTAACCTGAGTCTGTCTGTAGCAGTTAAAAAAGAGCTTTCGTATCAAATGAAATTAAAAAAACAAAACCAATCGAAAAAACACTGGTCTCTTCATTTCATTTCCGCTATGTATCTTCTCCAATAAAGAAGGCTTACGTAAGTATAAAATGTACTGCGTCAGGAATTTATTACTTCACTTTTACCCAACCTCTGAAAATCATGTCTTTGATTACCATCACCCCGGAAACAACCGATGCCATCCTCACGAATCCCGGCATGGGATGGACTACATTTTACAGTTTCAACGACGATGAGATCAACAGCACCTATCCCCGCTCCTCCATAGCATATTTTCGTCTTTACTGGGCAGATCTGGAGCCCGAGGAAGGAAAATATCGCTGGGATATCATTGACAAAATAATCGAGACCGGGGGTGCCCAAAATCAGACGCTCGCCCTTCGTGTCATGGTCATGGATGGCATGGAATGGGCGCATCAATGGCGTGAACGCATGTTGGACACAGACACGCACTCCTTCAGCAGGAATTCCCATGCTCCTGCATGGCTACGAGCAATTGGCTGTCAGGGTGCGGATTATGTCAGCGCAGCCTGGCCGGCAGGTACACCTCCGCTTTGGGAACCCGTTTATGATGACCCCATCTTCCTGGAAAAACACACAAATCTCATTCAGGCCATGGGAGAGCGTTACGATGGACATGCGGGGATTGATCATCTGGACATCGGCACAGTTGGGCGCTGGGGGGAATGGCATTGCGCCGTTGTTCCGCGCCCGTCCATAGCTGCCCGGCGCAAAATCATTAATTTTTACCGAACCTTTTTTCCAACGACCCCCTTGCTTATTCCGATTGGCGATCAAAAAGCACTT
>CAKUMP010000036.1 GCA_934667795.1 uncultured Chthoniobacterales bacterium
ATCCTTCATACTCAATAAGTTATAAGGGGTCAGTCCGATAAGGACTCACAGCCGAAAGGCATTGGTGACCTCCAATAAGGAGGAGACGGTGTAGCTGGAAACTTAGTCCGATAAGGACTCACAGCCGAAAGGCATTGGTGACCTATAACCCACTCATCCTTTTCATCTATAAGTTCTTTGGTCCGATAAGGACTCACAGCCGAAAGGCATTGGTGACTGCTTGTGAGCTTCGTCCTTATAAGGTGCTAAGATATCTAGTCCGATAAGGACTCACAGCCGAAAGGCATTGGTGACTCCGCATCCCGGACAGGTGTTCCGGGGGACAGGATGTCGTCCGTTAAGGACTCACAGCCGAAAGGCATGAGTCAATTGACAGTTGACAGTGAGTTTTAGAGAGTTTTACTTAACGGTTAAGCATTTTAGAAACAGGGCGTCCAGGTCAGGAAATGATGCGTAAAATGCCATTGGCACGGTAGCGCATACATGATCCAACGGCACGTTGGCCGACGGGGACGTCGGCGCTCTCAGGGGCATATTTTTCGGGAGATACCATAGCCAAAAAACTGTTCGTACCCCCATTTCGATACGATCCAATGCGGCGGAAACCGCCACACTCCAAAGACTGGGCGACATGTCGCCCAGTCAAAAGCGGTGACGTATTACCGCACTCCCAAATTTTAAAACCATAGACACCACGAGGCCGGCTATAAAGCCAAACAGATGGGCGAAAATATCGGTATTTTCTCCGCCAACTCCAAAAAATGCCAGCAGTCCTAACCCTCCTCCAATAATTACCCAGGAACGTCTTTCCCGTTTCTTTTTTTTCCCCCCTCGCTTGCCCCATCCAACCTCATATCCAATCAATACTCCCAACATCCCAAACACCATCGTCGATGCCCCGATCGCCCAGTGATCATTTGGATAATAAATACTGATTGTGAGTAAATTCCCTAATCCGCCTGCTAGTAAAACCTGCGTCCACAAAGTAAAGATCCCACCGAAGCGGAACAACAGGCACATGTACAGACTTCCCATTGCCAGGTTCATTCCTGCATGGGAAAATCCACTGTGGAGCCACAATCCGGTGAACACGCGCCACCACTCTCCTTCTTCCAGAATTTTCTTTCCCCTCACCCCCCAATCCTCACTCGTCACCACCCCTTCTCCTTGCAGATAAAAAATAAATAAAACGCTTAAAATGTAAAATGCCAGACTTAACATTTGTGGGAAAGAAGGGGCTCTGAGAGGGTATGTTTTCCAGCGTTGTAATTTGGGGTCGCGTGCATAGAGCTGGAGTTCATAGAGGGCTTTTTCCTGTGCCGAGGGATCGACCTGAAGGCAATAGGAGCGAGGAGCGCGGGTAATCTGACATGGGATCCCGGCAGCTAACAATACCAGCATGTGCTCTTCTGCGCGACGACGATAGCGAAATTCGGCTACCGTCACTAAAATCTCGCCGGTGATTGCATTTGATTTTGGTAATGACTCCATGGTATAGTGTTTGCAGACTTCAACTACACAATATATAGTGTTTTTCTTAAAATAAGACTACTTTATATAGAACTTTCTGCTTGTTCTTAGTGGCTGAATTACATACTAAAGAGAGAGTAAATGAAAATCGGGCGAATGAAACTATGTATTTGAAATCACTGGAAATTTTAGGCTTTAAATCATTTGCCACACGGACGGTATTAAACTTTCACCGTGGGGTTACAGCCGTAGTAGGGCCAAACGGGTGTGGGAAGTCCAACGTACTCGACTCCATCCGCTGGGTTTTGGGGGAGCAATCGGCGAAAGCGCTGCGTGGTGGAGAAATGGCGGATGTGATTTTCAGTGGAACGGATTCGCGCAAGCCATTGGGGATGGCGGAAGTTTCTTTGACCTTTGGGGACTGCGAAAAAGAACTGGGCGTGGAGTGGAATGAGGTTTGTATCACCCGCAGGGTTTATCGTGATGGAAAGTCAGAATATTTATTGAATAAAACTCCCTGCCGCTTGCGTGATATTCATGAGCTTTTTATGGATACCGGGATCGGGCGCAGTGCGTATTCCATCATGGAACAGGGGAAAATTGACCAGATCCTCAGTTCGCGACCGGAAGACCGTCGGGCGATTTTTGAAGAAGCTGCCGGGATTACCAAATTCAAAGCGCAGAAAAAAGAAGCGCTCCGAAAACTCGATTACACAGAAGCTAACCTGCTGCGTGTGACGGACATCATTAAGGAAGTCAAACGCCAGATCGGCTCGCTTCAGCGTCAGGCGGCGAAAGCGCGCAGGTACAAAACGCTGACACAGGATCTTCGCACGCTGGACACCCACCTGAGCCGTAAACGCTATGATGCGTTCGAACAGGATATTTCTCAAATCACCGAAAAATTATCCCAGCTCAACCATTCCTTCGCAGAAAAAGAAGACGCACTCGCTCAGGGGGAAAATAACCTGCGGCAGCAGCGTCATGAACTCGAAGCGGTCGAATATGAACTCTCGGAAGCACGTCAGCAGGTTCAATCGCTGAAAAACCGGATTCAGAATGCCGAAAGCAGAATAGGATTCAACGCCGAGCGTCATGAGGAATTTCAATCGCTCATCACGCGCTACCAGGAAGATATTGCCACGGTTGAGGAAAAATTACAGGAACAACAAGGGCAGATCGAAGAGGCAGACCAGCAACTCGAACAACTCTCCACTTCCCTGAAGGCCGAAGAAGAACAACTGGTATCCGAAACCACACGGACGAATGAAATCCGGGAAAAACGTTCGGAACTGCAAATCCAGCAGCAATCCGCATTGCAAAATTTAAACCGTCTGGAAAGCGAACTGATTAAAGCACAGGCCCAACTTCAAAGTGCGAAAACGCAAGTGGAATCCAGCGATGCCAGACTCCAGATTCTGGCGTCCGATATTTCTACAGCGGTTGAGCAATCTGAAACCCTTTCGACACGCAATTCCCAGGCGCGCACGCAACTGGAATCCTTGATTGCACATCGGGATCAGAAACGGGATGAGTTGCGCACTGCCGAAATTGAGCTTTCCGAATCACGGGAGCTTTTAAAGACGACTGAATCCACGATCCACGAGCAACAGCGTTCTTTGGCGCAACATGAATCTCGTTTACAAGTGCTGCGTCAGTTACTGGAAGCCGGTGAAGGGTTTTCCAAGGGGGCGCAAGCGATCCTCAAGGGACTGGATCGTCCGGACTTTTATAAAGGCGCAACCATGGGCGCACTCGCTTCGCTCCTGGATGTCGAATCGGAATTTGTTCCGGCGATCGAAGCCGCTTTGGGGAATCATTTACATACGATTATCCTGAAAGATTTGTCTGTTGCAGAGGCGGCAATTGATTTCCTGGCAAAGTCTCGTGAAGGGCGGGCGTCGCTTTCTTCTCCCGAACTCATGCCACGTCCCTCCGCGCTGCAACTGGAAACCCTGCCGGAGGGCGCAATTGCCTGGGCATTGGATAAGGTCAAAGCACCACCAGAAGTCCAGCCCCTCATTTCCCAAATCCTCAACCTCACGGTGATTGTCCCCAACCTCACCACTGCACTCCAGTTGCGGACCAATTACCCGCATCTCTATTTTGTCACAACAAATGCCGAAACGCTGAGTACACAAGGAGTGCTGACGGGTGGACAGGAAGGAACCGCTACGAATTCCATCCTGCAACGGAAGAACGAAATCCAGGCACTGGAAGAACAAACGCACTCGCTCGAAAGAACCCTCCAGGAATTTCAGCAACAGCAACAGACACTCGAAGAAACGGTTCTGTCCCACACTTCCCGCGTGGAATTGCTCCGCGAAGAAGTGCAGACAGCTCATGTCAATACTTCCACTCTCGAAGGCCAATTGGCAATGATGGATCGCGAGCTCCGCGAAATCCAGGGGAAGGTGGAAAGCCTCCAATGGGAACAGACCTCGCTTCTCGAAACTCACCATTCTTCTCAATCCAGTATCTCCGATTTCCAGAATACGATCAGCTCACATGAACAGGAAATCGAACTCCTTCGCTCTCAGCGATACGAACTGGAAAGCAGTCTGCACAATTTTACCAGACAGGAAGAAGATATTACAACTTCGTTAAATGACTTGCGCGTCCGGGTTGCCACTTCCAAGCAGCATTACCAGAGCCTCATGACTCAGCGCCAGCCGATGAATCACCGCATCCAGGAATTGAAGGAACTCCAGACCCAGCGCACTGCGGACATCCAAAACTATACGGATAAAATCGGTGACCTCGAAGCCAGCAATCTCGCGATGCGACGCGAGATTGAAGAAGTGACCGCTCAGTTATCCCAGTCCGAAGAAAATGTGGAAGCCACACTCGTCAGACGTTCTTCTCTCGCAGAAGTCCTCCAGACTGCCGATCATGCATTGTCGGGGCTACGACGCGAATTGTCTCAGATCCAGGATGAACGCGGACGACTGGAAGTGAAACAAACACAACTCCAGATCCGTATCGAAAATATCCTGGAACATGCGCAACGCAGATATCAGCTTGACCTCCGCGAATTCCGTTTCGATGGATACGGTCTTCTCAGCACACTCCGCGAAGCAGATAAACGCGCAAAACGTAAATCCGATGACTCCGATTCCCCAGAGTCCCCAGAGTCCCCAGAGTCCCCAGAGTCCCCAGAGTCCCCAGAGTCCCCAGAGTCCTCAGAAACTGAAGAGGTTTCGATTCCCGAAGAAGCCACCATCCCGCCCCATGAACGCCAAAACGAAATCGACTGGCTCCGCGTGGAGCTCCTCGTCGAAGAATTAACACAGAAGGTCGATTCTATGGGCCCCGTCAACCTCGACGCTATCCAGGAATTTGAAGAACTCGAAGAACGGCACACATTCCTCGAAAATCAATTTGCTGACCTCACCAATTCAAAGGTCGAATTGCTGAATGTCCTGACAAAAATCAATACGACGACCCGGGAACTTTTTGCGGATACATTTGAAAAAATCCGTGTCAACTTCCAGGAAATGTTCAAGGAACTTTTTGGAGAAGGTGCGCGAGCAAACCTGATTCTGACCGACGATTCCGACCCGCTCGAATCCGGGATTGATATTATTGCAAAACCGCCGGGCAAGCAGCTTCAATCGATCACCCTTCTTTCAGGGGGAGAAAAAACGATGACAGCAGTTGCTTTGCTATTCTCAATTTACATGGTAAAACCTTCCCCATTCTGCGTGCTGGACGAAATGGACGCGCCACTGGATGAATCCAACATTAATCGCTTCATTAAAATCCTGGACCGTTTCCTCAATCAAAGCCAGTTTGTGGTGATCACGCACAACAAGCGTACGATTGCCAAAGCCGATGTGCTTTACGGGGTGACAATGGAAGAACAAGGGGTAAGTAAACTGGTGGGGGTCAGACTCAGCAAGTCCGATACCGCTACCAGTAATGAATCCCAACCACGAAGTATCGCGGAAAGCTTTGGAAAATCCGGAAACCTGACATCGGAAGATGCTCCGGAACCCGCACCCACCGCAAACGATCCCGTCCCGCAAACCTGACGCACGATTACTGACACCTGAATCAGACATTTTCTGACTTCCGTCCATTTTTTTCACTCATGCAGGAACTTATCACCAAATTAAACGACCAACAGGAACTCAACGCTCAAGATATTCACAAAGCGGTTGCCGATCTGCTGAATCCGGAAATTTCTGATCATGCGAAGGCGCAATTTCTTCGCATTCTGCATACACGTGGAGAAACGGCTCGGGAAATTGCCGGATTTGTGCAGGAGTTGCTTGCCCATGCAGTGGACCCTTTATTGCGTCAGGAAGATGTGAGTGGGCCTTTACTGGATGTCTGCGGAACGGGTGGAGATAAACTGCATTTGTTCAACATCTCCACAACCAGTATGTTTATTCTTTCTGCAGGTGGAGCAGTGGTGGTGAAACATGGCAACCGCGGGATTACGTCCAAATGCGGCGGAGCAGATGTCCTCGAAGCACTTGGAATTGTCATCGATCTCCCACCTGCCGCATTTCGGGATTGTGTACGCCAGGCAGGGATTGGGTTTTTGTTTGCGCCCCTTTATCATCCGGCATTCAAAGCGATTGCACCTGTTCGCAAACAACTCGCGCAGGAAGGCCAGCCCACGATCTTTAACCTTCTCGGCCCCCTCCTCAATCCCGTGCAGCCGGAATATCAGTTAGTCGGGGTCTTTAATCCCACTTCCCTTCCAAAATTTCCTGAAATTTTCCAGCTCCTGGGACGGCGGCACGCCTGGGCGGTGCATGGCACTACCCCGGAAGGATTCGGAATGGATGAAATTTCTACCCTCCACCACACGTCTCTCGCCATCCTCCGCGATGGAAAAATTTCTCATTCCAGCATCATTCCTTCGCAGTTTGGATTCCCTCAACCCAGCCTGACAGAACTTCAAGGGAATACCGCAGAAACCAATGCGGACATCCTGGTCTCGATCCTCGATGGTTCGCTGCAAGGTCCCAAACGTGATATCACCCTCCTGAATGCCGCTGCCGGATTTGTGATTACCGAAATTTCTCCCACAATCGAAGACGGCCTTGCACTCGCCCAATCCCTGATCACTTCCGGCAAAGCCATCGAAAAACTTCACCAGTTCCAAAAAGTGTCCCAATCACTTCGTGTTCCAGTCAACTAAAAGGACCTATTTCACGCAAAAAGCCCCCAGATTCCGATCACAATCAGCGCATTGGTGATCGCATGAATCAAAATCGCTGCCCATAAACTTTCTGTCTTATGATAGATCCACGCAAAAATACACCCTCCAAGAAAGACCGATACAAACCCGCTGAGCGAATAAAAATGCAACCCGGCGAATACAAGACTCGACAGCACCGCCGCAAATAAAACCGGCACACGTCGCCTCAATGCCGAAAATAAAATCCCTCGAAATAAAACTTCTTCAAACACCGGAGCCAAAATACAGCATTGCCACATTTCCGATATAAAATCCATCCGCTCTCCCCGCAATAGTTCAGGCGAAATAATATCTTCCACCGATCCCCCACCCAATAACGGCTGCAGCCACACCATCAGGTACCCAAGCAATAGGTAATCCAGCAATATCCCGACCCCCACCCACCAGAATAATTTCCGCTGAAATAAATGCGCAAATGTCATCCCGGCTTCATGATAAAATACCGTGCGATGCGGGAAATACCAGCGCACCAAAACCATCAGGCAAAGCAAAATCAGTAATGTTCCACCCACGATGGTAAAAAGTCCCGACTTATACCCCGGCAACGCATACGTTAAAGTATAAACCAAAATCCCTCCCCCCATCATGAGAACGGTGATCCGCAGCAACCCATTCCACACCGCCCACATGCTCCATTCTCCTAAATATTTGGCGTAAAACCATCCACTGCGTTCCACACTTTTTCCCCAATAGAAAAGCCCCATCAATAAAAAGAAAATGCTACTCCCTATCGCCAGAAGACTGTTGAAAATTGCCTGCTCATACAGTTTTTCTCCTTTTGCTTTCTTAATGTGAGCAATGTCTTGATGGCTTTCGTACGCCTGTAAACCACTCTCTCCTCCTGCGTTTTCCACCCATTCCGCGACCTTCCGTTGCCACCAGTCCGGACCTGATTGTGCTCTCCCTCCTTGTCCCTTTTTGTTGATAAAATTTAAAACTGCCTGAGGGATTTCCCGTTCCTGTGATGGACCGGTATTTCCCATACGCTCCCCACTTGGCACTTCCATAATCCAGGAAGAAACCGTCAACACCTCTTCCTCGACCGCCTGCCCGCGCATCACCCCCAGATGAATTTCTTTCGCTTCCGCCCTCCGCCCCATATCTACCAGAGTGATCATCCATCGCAACGCATCCTGACGGGTCAGCCCATATCCTTCTTTCGAAAATGCGGTCAAAATCTCGTCTTCCAACTGCCAGTCCTTCATGTATCCGGTCAGCCATCTCCAGGTAGGATCTGCTACCAGGTACCCATCCCGAAATTCCAGCATCGATTCTGCATACCATAAGACTAATATTGTATGCTCTTCTGCAGATAATTCTTCGCTCTCGCGCACATCCGGTCCGGTCGTTTCTTCTTCGGAGTAATAAAAGTTCAGACCAATCAATACCGCGAGCATCATGACGGCGATAATCGTTCCCGCCCAACCAAAAGACGGCTCTCGAACCCCCACCTTAATGAACATTATTTCCCCCTCTCCACTTCCCCAATATTTGTCCCATGCGCTTTCCCCCGAACTTCTTCTGCGATTGCCTGCGCAGCACGTTCACTGGCGCCCCCTACCCCCAAACCATCGATGACTTGTTTTAAATCATGCACAACCTGAGCACGTTTTGTTTCATCCTCCAGCAGCGTTTTCATTTCCGGCACCAGGTTTTCTACCGTTGCCTCTTGCTGAATAAATTCTTTCACAATTTCCCGTCCGGCTAAAATATTGACCATACCAATCCATTTCACACGGATCAGCCATTTTGCCGGCCAGTATGTCAGCCACGAAACCCGATACACCAGCACAAATGGCATTCCAAAAAATGCAGCTTCCATGGTAGCAGTACCACTTGCGAGCATCGCTGCCCAGACGCGCTGCATGGCTTCATCGCTTTGGCCAATCACAAGTTCGACGCTTCCGGTATCTTCTTCCTGCAGCATGGCTTCCATTTCTGCTTTCAATTTTTCGCGTGCTCCCACCACGAGAAAGCGTAGCTCCGGATCGGTTTTCCGCAGTTCCCGTGCGGTCTCCAGCATCACGGGCAAGTTTTTGCGCACTTCTCGTAACCGGCTTCCGGGAAATATTCCCACCCGTTTTTTCTCACGATCCACGGGAAGGATTTTCTCCGGCAAAGCATCCAGCAATGGGTGTCCGACAAATTTTGCCTTTAACCCGGATTCTTCATACAAGGCTTCTTCAAAAGGGAAAATGCATAACATCAGGTCCAGATATTTTGCCATTTTAGGAATGCGCCCGCGATTCCATGCCCAGACCTGCGGGCTGATATAAAAAATCAGTTTCCCCAAATACCCACGCTTCCTCAGCCCGGAAGCCAATCGCAAATTAAACCCCGGATAATCAATAAAAACGACCGCCTCCGGCGCCATCTTGATCACTTCATCCAGCATCCGATCCATTTGCTTGCGAAAATATCCGTAATTCCGCAACACATCCACAATCCCGATCACCGCATGTTCTGTCCATTCGCAAAATGACTCTTGTGCCAGCTTTGCCATCTTCGGCCCACCGGCACCATAAAACTTCACGTCAGGCATCACCTCCAACAATGCCTTCATCAATTCTGCCCCATGCCCATCCCCACTGGCTTCTCCTGCCACCAAGTATAATTTCATCCGATATTACGTGCCGCGTTCTGTTGCTCGATTTGTCGGGTAATTTCCAAAGAAAGTTCCAAAGCGGCGGCTGCCTGATACCCGGACACGGTTGGGTTTGCACCCTCTCGCGAACATTGAATAAACGACTCCAACTCTCGCTTCAAGGGCTCCGCTTTATCAATCTTTACCTTGTCCCGCGATATTTTTCCATTATCCAGTCGATAAATTTCCCCACTTTGATTCCCATAATCCAACGACAAATAAGCGTTTTCCTGAAACACCCGAATCTTGCGCATTTTTTCCGGGCTGATCCTGCTCGCAGTGATATTGGCAACACATCCATTCGCAAAACGAATCCGCGCATTCGCAATGTCTTCCCGCGCACTTAATACCGAAATCCCCACCGAATCGACATGCGTGACTTCACTGCGCACCAGATGCAAAATGACTTCGATGTCATGGATCATCAAATCCAAAACCACTCCGATCTCGGTACTCCGATCCGGATAAGGCGAAAGCCGATGTGCCTCAATAAATTGTGCACGTGTGAGATGTTTCTCCAACTCTCCCAGCACAGGATTAAACCGCTCGATATGCCCCACTTGCAACACCACGCCATTACTCTGCGCCAGATCTGCAAGCTCGTACGCATGCTCGACATTTTCCGTAATCGGTTTTTCAATCAGTAAGTGTTTCTTCGCCAGTAACAACTGTTTTCCAATCGGGTAATGAAACGGGGTCGGAGTCGCAATACTCGCAGCATCGACCAGTTCCACGAATTCTTCCAAAGTTTCTACGGCAACACATCCAAATTTAGCAGCCAGTTTTTTCGCAGCATCTCCATTCTGATCTAAAATTGCGGTGAGTTCTGAAATTTCAGATTCCGCATAAACGCGCGCATGGTTTTTTCCAATATGGCCAACGCCTACAACTCCAACTCGTAATGGTTTCATGATTTAATTCCTACAATGGATATCCCCCGCTTTTCAGCAATACGAAAGACTTCTTCTTTATTTACAAACAAGGTACACCCAGCCTCCAATGCTAAAACTTTAATCCCCGCTTCCAGCATGATGTCCATTGTGATCTCTCCCGCCACCGGCACATCAAATCGAAAATCCTGATTGGGTTTGGACACTTTTACGACCATCGCTCCACTGCGCCCCAGTTTCCCGCCACGCAAAATCGCTTCATTTGTCCCTTCAAACGCTTCGACCGCCAGGACGGTTCCATTTCGCACCACGACGGTTTGACCGATGTCCAGCCGGCTGACTTCCTTCGCGATCTTATTCCCGAAAGCGACATCCTCCCACTGTCGCGCTTTCAGTTTCGGCCCCACGATATGCCCTTCGGGGACGATGTCTTCATCCAAAAATGTCATCGCATTTAATAATTCCACCCCGGCTTTTGATAACTCATCCGCAATTGCCCCAAAAATCGTTTCCGCATTCCGCACCTTCAACTTCGCCAAAATCATCAGTGCTTTAAAATCCGGGCGCAGCCTGAACAAATTCGACGGTTCAATTTGTCCCGCCATAATCGCTTTTTTAATCCCTGCCGACTCAAGAATATGGATCATCTTCCCCATTTGTCCAACCCGGATCCAGGTCATTTCATCCACATAATCTGCCAAATCCGGTCTGGTTTCCCCATCAAAAGCAACCGCCACAATCCGCTTTACCCCGGCCTTGCGCGCTGCACGCGCCAGTTGGATCGGATAACTTCGATTGCCTGCAATAATTCCCAGTTCTTCTATCATGTCCCTCAAAATTAAGACGATTTCCAGAACATTTGTCCAGCATCTTCCTACTCCCCAAACCGGAATCCTCTCCTGAGGACACCGATGGGGTTAAATCTCACACGAAGAGTTTTTAAAATGGGGTAATGCGGAAAAAAGTGAGGTGGTACACGCTGGAAGAATTATCTCACACGAAGCCCCGAAGACACGAAGTTTTTTAGGGAGGATAAGGCGAAGAATATAGAGGTGGATGCTTTGTGAAAGAGTTTATGCAAAAAAGATTTATAAAAATTTAAAATTCTTATTGAAATAAATAATAAGATAATAAATAAATAGGAAATAAAACGGGAGGATGAAGTGAAGAAGGATGTAGAGGAGCTGTCGGCTATTGTTGTGGATTGTGGGTATAAGTTGCATGTGGAAATCGGTCCCGGATTATTGGAGTCGATTTACGAAATTATTTTGAAAAAAATGCTGGAAGAAGCAGGTTTGCAAGTAAAGCGACAAGTTCAAGTTCCAATCCATTTTATGGGGATACACTTCGAAGAAGGATTCCGTGCGGATCTTATCGTAGAAGATAAACTATTAATCGAACTGAAGTCGGTTGAGAAATTAAAACCTCTTCATAGCAAACAAGTGTTAACCTATCTTCGATTTCTTAATTTACCCATGGGACTTTTAATTAATTTTGGAGCCGCAACCTTTAAAGAAGGTATTAACCGAATTATCAATGGTCCACAGTCTTTTAAACGATCATTGCTAAAGATCAACAATCAAGAACAGAGTTTATAAAAAAACCAGAAATTCTTCGTGGCTTCGGGGCTTCGTGTGAGATAATCTTCCCAGCGTACGCCACCCCATCGACTCCCATCTTATCCTCCCTAAAAAAACTTCGTGTGAGATAATTTTTTCAGCACACGCCACTCTATCGAGTCTCGTATTTTCTAAATTTTTTGGACTGCAGTGCTTAAAAATATTGGATTTCTCCCCAAAATTCCCCAAGCTAAAATTTCATGTCTGCGAATACTTCTCACCATACTCACATCGACCCCAAAGACGCTTCCTCCCCGAAAATTTCTATCCTCATCCCTGCTTATAATGAAGCAAATCGCCTTGCCCCCACGCTCACCGAAATCCATACCTTTTTCACCGACCTCCAGTGGCCATTTGAAATTCTGGTGATAGATGATGGTTCGACCGACTCCACGGCCGACCTGGTACATTCCTTTGCAGAATCCGTTGCTCCCAAACAGTTACACTTAATCCACCACCCCCGGAACCTCGGTAAAGGAGCGGCCGCCCGTACCGGCCTCTCCAAAGCATGCGCTCCTCTGGTTCTCTTGACCGATGCCGACCTTTCCACCCCCATTTCTAATTTCCACGCACTCTTTGACGCAATTAAGTCCGGCGCGGCTCTGGCGATCGGATCCCGCGCGCTTCCTGCCTCCAATGTGACACGCCCCCAAAATCCCTTGCGTCGTAACCTCGGTCGCTGCTATAATTATATTATACGCTCTTTGACCCGATTACCTTTTCGTGACACCCAATGCGGGTTCAAACTTTTCTCCCTTCCGGCAATTTCTCCTATTCTCACACATTCCCAAACCAATGGCTTCGCATTCGATATTGAATGGCTTCTCATCGCGCAAAAATATCAGCTCCCGGTTGCAGAAATCCCGGTGTCCTGGATTAATTCTCCAGACTCGAAGGTCCACATCCTGCTTCATCCATTTGAAATGCTAAAAGAAACAAGCCGGGCCGTTTCTCGTCTCAAATCCCTTCCCGCTCCCCCACCTCCTGCCTCACTTCCGACTTCCCGAAAATAAAATTAAAACGACTTTCCTTTTACAATCTATGCGCCAGTCATCATTTTTCTTTTTCTGTTTTCTGACACTCTTTCTTTTTCTTTGCTCCCCTTCTGCTTACTCTGCGCCGGCCAAAGTTTCTTCGCTCACTCCCGACCAACTGCAGGAATTTGATTCTCTTTCTCCAGAAATTCAAAAGATTCTCAAAATTGCACTCGATCTGACCACAAAAAACCTGACCTATACCTA
>CAKUMP010000037.1 GCA_934667795.1 uncultured Chthoniobacterales bacterium
ATTTTACACAGATTATTCCTGAATTTTTTATGATTTATTATCGTGCCGAACTCAATTTAAATAGACGCCAACAGGACCTGTGAAACACACATTTTTAACGTTTTGCTCAGAAAACGCTTCATTCTCTATCCTAAAAAAATCTGCGTTAATCTGCGTTAATCTGCGGATAAATTCTTCCTCTTCTTAATCTGCGGATCCTTTCCTGTTCTGGGCGAACGCAATTCGCCCCTACATTTCCTTGGAAAAGCGAAAATTCTTCTGCCCATTCTTTGCAGAGCGTGCTTTAATAGGTCCCCTCCCTGCGGTATGCTGGGAGTTACTGGATAGATACTTGACGATATGGCGCGAAAAAGAACCAATACTAAAATTTCACATCCCACTACACATCACCCGTTGACGGAGGTCATGGGGCTGGTTTTGCTGGGGGTCGGGACGTTGTTGTTTTTAGCTTTGGTTTCATATACGCCAGGAGATTTGCCAACCTGGATTCCATTTAGTCAGATTTCTCCGCCAAATGAGCCGGTACATAATTTTATTGGACCATTTGGAGCCGTGGTGGCCGGCTTTTTTTATTTTATCTGGGGAGCTGCGTCTTATCTGGTACCGGCAATTATGTTTGGGTATGGCGGGGTCAAACTGCTTTCTGTCCCGATTCGGGTTGTCCCTCGGTTGGGCTGGATTTTGCTGTTTCTGGTCAGTGGCGCCTGTATTTTGGCAGTTCAACCGTATTTTTTGGATTCCTGGAAAGAAACCTTTAACATCCACGGCGCCGGGGGGTGGGTTGGGTATTTCTTTGGAGAAAAACTTCTGGCAACCGCCCTCAACATCCCGGGGTCCCTCATCATTTTAACCGTCATTTATTTGACCAGTCTGATTCTGATGACCGGGTTGAAGCCGGTTGAAACTATCCGTGCGGTGCGTGTGGGGATTCAAAATTACCTGCAACGGCGTCGGGAGATGGCGGAACAGCGGGCGTCGGATGAAGAACGTCTGCAAAAAGAACAGGCCCGGATTGAGCGCGAGCAGAAAAAACTGGAAAAACAACTGCGCAAATCCCCTCCTCCCTCCACCGAAGCCGATCCCGATCTGCCGGCACCCAGGATTATCGATTCCATTTCCAATTCCGCCAATGCTTCCACTTCTGCAAAACGGGATAAATCTTCTGATCTCTCGCTGCAACCCGATGTCGAACCAAATTACGACGACTACCAAATGCCTGACTTTGACCTGCTCGAGTCGTTTGACCCCGCCTCCCGTCAGGCTGCCGACCCTGCGGAGTTAATGGAAATCCAGTCCACCATCATTGACACCCTCGCGCAATTCAATATCCCGGTCAGTCCCGGCGACATCACACGCGGGCCGACCATCACCCGTTATGAAGTTTATCCCGCTAAAGGCGTCCGAGTGGATAAAATTGTCAATCTGGAGCGCGACCTGGCGCGTCAGACACGTGCGGAGCGGATCAACATCATTGCCCCGATTCCCGGAAAAGACACCGTCGGGATTGAAATTGCCAACTCGCAGAAAATGGCTGTCACCCTGCGTGAAATCATGGATTCCCATGACTGGCAGAATTCCGATGCGCGGATTCCTATCACCTTGGGGAAAGACGTGTACGGGAACATCATCATTGGCGACCTTGCGAAAATGCCACACTGCCTTGTGGCGGGAACCACGGGGAGCGGAAAGAGTGTGTGCATCAATGCCATGATCGCGTCCATGCTCTATAAATTTACTCCCAAGCAACTGCGACTGATCATGATCGACCCGAAAGTCGTCGAACTCCAGGTCTATAACCGCCTCCCCCATCTGCATTTTCCTGTCGTCAATGACCCCAAACAAGTTCTCAATGCGCTCCGGGTTGTCATTGATGAAATGGAAAACCGGTATAAAATTTTTGCAAAGCTGGGGGTGCGGAATATTGTCACCTTCAATGCGCATCAGAAAAAGGCCCGGGAAGAAGCGGCGGCGCTGGAAGCAGAAAAAGCGGCTGATGCAGAAAAAGAAGCGGCCCTTTTCGACAGAGATGCCATTTCTGCAGAAGAAACTCCTGACGAAATACTGGAGGATCTTGATGAAATGGAAGAAGACGATGCTCCGCTTCCGGATGTCCGGGTTCCGCGGGATCATGATCTTAAAATTCCTGACCACATGCCGTATATGGTTGTGATTATTGATGAATTAGCGGACCTCATGTTGACCGCGCCCGCTGATGTGGAGTCGGCAATTGCGCGCATCACGCAAATGGCGCGAGCGGCCGGGATCCACATGATTGTTGCCACCCAGACCCCACGGGCGGACGTCATCACCGGGGTAATCAAAGCGAACATTCCCTCGCGTATTGCGTTTCAGGTTGCGTCAAAAATCGACAGTCGGGTTATTTTGGATGAAAACGGGGCGGACCGGTTGCTGGGTCAGGGCGACATGCTGTACCTACCACCCGGCACTGCGCGACTTACGCGTGCCCAGGGGGTGCTGGTCACTGATAATGAAATCACACGGATCGTCGATTACGTTTCCACACAAGCCGAACCGGATTTCAAACCGGCACTTCAGGAACGTATTGAAAGGACTTCCCCGGATGAAAATGAACTGACCGATGAGGAAGAAGAACTGGTGGAAAAATGTATTGAAATTATCCGTCAGGAAAAACGGGCATCCACATCGCTGCTTCAGCGTCGGCTCCGGCTTGGATACACCCGCGCCGCTCGCATCGTCGATATCCTCGAACAACGCGGCATCGTGGGGCCCGGCGAAGGCGCTAAACCACGCGAAATTTTGATTGATCTCGAAAATCCTGAAGCCTATTCGTGATTATTTCTGATTTCCTTGATCTCTTACAAATTTCCTTACATAATAAATAATTTACCCCACGAATAATTTTTTTCGAAAATCTGATATATGGTGGATTCGATTGGCAATAAACTGAAGAAGGCAAGACTTGCAAAAGGCATCACTGTGGAAGAGGCTGCCCGCGCAACAAAAATCCGCCCTGCCCGCATTGAAGATATTGAACGGGATGATCTATCTCATTTCCCGAGTATTGTTTACGCGCGGGGATTCATGCGCATTTACGCGGAGTATCTGAATCTGGACATCGACCCGTATCTGGAGCAATTCGGGATGAGTTCGCGGGTGAGTATTGACGGGTACGAATATATGGCATCCGGGGAACATGCCCCCGGATCCGTGATCCCTCGTGAATCGGCATCCGGTCACTCCCCTCGCCTTTTGATTGCAGGTGGGGTGCTTGCGCTTATTTTGCTGATTTTTCTGGGAATCTGGTTTGTCAGTTTTACTTTGAACCGGCTCGCGGACAATTCGGATTTTCAATCGGGAGAACAAACGTCTGAAACTTCCGATCCTGAGGATCGTCCGGAAATTTCTCCTGAAATCCAGGCACTGGCGACGACGCCTACCGCCACTCCCGTTGCGACACCCACAGCGACTCCGGTGGCAACTCCTCTTCCGGTCCAGCCACAAGCGACACCCACCACCGTGCCTACCGCAATCCCGGTACATCCGCCAACGGCAGATGGTTCCGGAACACCACCCGCCGCGATCCCGGTCACGGAATCGTATCCCACGCCGATTCCGCCCGTTAATCCGGTTGTCATTCCTGTGCCCGGAGCAGAGCCGGAAGTGCCAGGCGCACCGGAAGTACGTCGTGCGCTACCCGTGCAATCCCAACAAACGCAGCCAACGGCTCCTGCCGATTCGAATTTTCCGCTCACGGTCACTTCGTCGCAGCGGACCTGGGTGAAGATCATTCAAAACGATTTGCAATCCACCCCGGTTTATGAAGACTGGTTCTCTCCCACCGATCCGCCCATTCAATTGAACGGACAAAAGTTCTGGATTACCGTCATGGATCAGGGCGCGATCCAGATTCAGAAAAATAACCAGCCGTACCCGTATTCCTCCACCAGCATCGTGATCGAATAGTCGTGACAGTGGACAGTGGACAGTTGACAGTTGACAGTTGATTTTAACCACAGGCGCAAAAGGATTTATAAAAAACAGGGATTCTTCTTCGTGGCTTCGGGTCTTGTGTGAAATGTGAAATCAATCGAGTTACGACGGGTTTTAAATCGTACACGAAGGCACGAAAAACACGAAGGTTTCTTTAGGAAAGATAAGCCGAAGAACAAGGATCTGCTGCATTTTGAAAAGCAACTCACACAAAGAAAAATTCTAAAAATCCAGAGATTCTTCTTCGTGCTTTTCGTGCCTTCGTGTGAAATAATTCTCCCAGCGTCCTCCACCTCACTTTTCTCCGCGTTATCCATTTTGAAAGTCCTTAGCGCGAGATAAATCGTGGACGTCGGTGCTCCTGCCTTCTTCTGCGAATTCGATGTGGATTTTCTCTTGGGTTAGTTCTTTGCCCAGCTTTAAAACGGAGGCTTGGTTTAAATAAGCATCGCTAGTGGTATGGGTCAGGAGGAGTTTTTTCACGGGTTTGTCGCGGAGGAAACCAAATAGCGCCTCTGGTGAAAAATGGGCCATTTCGCAGATCAATATATCGGTGGGGGAAGTCAGGACACCGGCAAGATCTTCTGGCGCCCCGATGTCTCCGGAATAGATGATGCGCCCCCATTCCCCACAAAGATCCATTCCATAAGCAAGGAATCGGTTTGCACCGGAGACTTCCGCATGGAATTCTTTTTTTAAATTATTCAGATGCGTGGTTTGAAAAACCTCCACGGTCCCGCCCGGGACGGAAATTTTCGGATGGTCTTCCCATGCGAGGAAATTTAATGGAAATCCCAGTAAATCCGGAGGTAAATAAACCGCTTCCAGCCAGTTTTTCAGGGGGAGGATCAGTTCTTTGGGTAAATAAACCGGTAAAGGGGTAGAACGTTTTTCAATCCATATCCCCTGGAGGACCATGGGGAGGCCACCGATATGGTCGGAATGTCCGTGGCTGATACAAATGGTGGAAATTTCTTTGTATGAAATGCCCGCTTTTAGTAATTCTCGTGCGCAGGGTTCTCCGGTATCCAGTAGAATCACCTCACGCCCCGTCGCAGACTGTCGCTGTAAAATGATGCTGGCATGATTGCGATCCGGTACCGGTTTGCCCGGTCCTACTCCTAAAAATTGTAATTCCCACATATTTCTTCTTATATCTGGATCTCTCGCGATCGGCTATAACGAAGTTTTATAGATTGTCGTTGGGGACGGTGGGGACTTTGGGAATGGTTGGGGACGGTGCTCTTGAATTTATACCATTGTCTTTTATTTTTTTCAGGATTATAGTTTGCGCATATTCTAAAAGGACTGCTGACAAAAAAGGACCCCTCTACTCTTTGAGCCAGCGTGCTGGTGTTCGGCTATGTCTCTTTTAAAAACATTTTTCAATAAAACCTTTTTAATTAAAATCATCAAACCATGGCACAACTTAACGATCATTATTTGAAACTTCAGGCGGGGTATTTGTTTCCTGAAATTGCGCGTCGTGTAAAAGCATTTACGGATGGAAATCCCGGCGCAGCAGCGCGTCTGATTCGCTGTGGGATAGGTGACGTCACAGAACCTCTTCCATTAGCTGCGCGGAATGCGATGCATAAAGCAACCGACGAACTGGGCGACCGCACGACTTTCCGCGGATACGGCCCCGAACAAGGGTACGAGTTCCTGCGTCAGGCAATCGCACAAAATGATTATCGCGATAAAGGAATCGAAATCGCTGATGATGAAATTTTTGTGTCTGACGGGTCTAAATGCGATACCGGCAACATTCTGGATATTTTTGCGCATACCAATCGTATTGGAGTGATGGATCCGGTGTACCCGGTGTATGTCGATACGAACGTCATGGCTGGCAACACCGGGATTGCAGACAAACATGGAACGTATGATGGGCTGCATTATCTCAAATGTACTCCGGAAAATGGTTTTGTTCCTGAAATTCCGGAAAAACATCTGGATATTATTTATCTATGCTACCCGAATAACCCGACAGGAACCGTTGCAACCAGAGCGCAGCTTCAGGCATGGGTCAATTATGCGCTTGCAAAAGATGCCATTATTCTTTTTGACGCAGCGTATGAGGCCTACATCACGGAAGACGATGTCCCTCACTCGATTTATGAAATTCCCGGAGCGCGCGAATGTGCGATCGAGTTCCGGTCATTTTCTAAAAATGGTGGATTTACGGGTGTGCGCTGTGCATTCACGGTTGTTCCTAAAACGCTGATGGCAAAATCTGCGAGTGGAGCAAAACATCCGCTGCATCCGCTTTGGGCACGTCGCATGAGTACAAAATTTAACGGGGTCAGTTACCCGATTCAGCGGGCAGCCGAGGCACTTTATTCCATTGAAGGAAAAGTTCAGATTGCGGAACTGGTGAAATTTTACCTGGAAAATGCCCGGATCCTGCGTGAAGCCGTCCAAAAAGTGGGATTGAGCGTGTATGGCGGGGTCAATGCGCCGTACATCTGGGTCAGCAACCCGTCCGGGGTGAGCAGTTGGGAAATGTTTGATAAAATGTTGCTTCAGGCGAATGTGGTGATTACACCCGGCAGTGGCTTTGGTGCCGCCGGTGAAGGGTTCTTCCGGATTTCGGCGTTTAACTCGCGGGAAAATGTCATTGAAGTTGCCAAACGCCTTAGCGAAATCATTTAATAGCATCATGCCAAAACCGATTGAAGGCCTCAGAAGCCCCTACGAAAAGGTGGGCGGAATCCATTATTTCGGACGGATGCTGGATAAAATCCGCCTCCATTCCGAAGGAAAATTGCCACCCGATTATATTCCCAATCTTGGAAAAGGCTTTGATAACCAATGCCTTCGCTTCCTCCGGATTGAGTATCAGGACCTCGTAGAACAAACCCTCAAGGGTGGGTCCGATGAGGAGTTGTTCGAATGGGCAAAGTCTCATGGCTACTCCCCCAATGAGGACGAAATCCTGGTCTGGAACGAGTTTATGCGCAAGCTGGGGTGGAATGACGACGCCACCCCGGCCCTGCAAAAACAACTCATCAAAAGCGGATTCCTGAACCGTACCGATATCCAGACAATTTTTGATTACATCGATCTGGACGAAGGGACGAAGGCCTCTGATGTTTAGAAAGCTTGCCACGGGGGGTGAGGATGGGTACACTCTGTGGTTCTATGGCGAAAGTAGCATTGGGCAAAGGATTAAACGCACTTATATCTTCTAAATCACCTGTGAACCCTGTTCCACAGGAGGGGGAATCTGTTATCAAGGTTCCGTTGAACATGATTGTTCCGAGCCCCCTTCAACCGCGTAAGGAATTTAAGCCGGAGAGTCTTTCGGAGCTTGTGGAATCCATCCGTGAACGCGGGATTATCCAGCCTCTGATTGTTCGTCCGGTCAATGGAAAATACGAGTTGATTGCCGGGGAGCGTCGCTGGCGTGCCTCTTCTCAATTGCAGTTAAAAGAGGCGCCAGTCATTGTGCGTCAGGTTTCTGATTCGGATGTTCTGGAGCTTGCATTGATTGAAAACCTCCAGAGGGAAGACCTGAATGCGATTGATGAAGCCCAGGCGTATGCGCGACTTGCCCAGGAGTTTAACCTGAAACAAGAAGAAATTGCCCAGAAAGTTGGCAAAAGCCGTGCTTCTGTGGCGAATGCGATGCGTTTGCTCGACCTTGCTCCTGAAGTCCAGGCGTATATCATCACCGGCCGTTTAACGGTCGGACACGCGAAAGTCCTGCTTTCGGTAAAATCGCATGAAGAACAAAACCTGCTGGCCGAAACCCTGATTCGTCAGTCGGCGACCGTCCGTGCTGCAGAAAAACTGGTTGCGCAACACCTGCAGCAACTCCAGGGGACACGCCCGACCCGTTCCCGCGCTTCTTCGAAAACCGCTTCTCTCCCGCCTGCGCTGGAAAATGTCCAGAACCGTTTACGCAACCACCTCGCAACGCATGTTGTCCTCCAGCATCATGACAAAAAAGGGTCGCTCGAAATTGAATATTACGGATTAGACGATCTTCAACGGATTTTAGGATTATTAAAAATGCCCAATGAGGACTAAATGAGGATTAAAAACCGTCTCCATTATGTATTTTCCCTCCCTTTTTATTTTCTGCTCCTGAGCTTGAATAGCTGTTCAGAAGCAGATCAGCTCCCTGCCAGTGAACTTTCCGGAAATTTTTCCGGAGAATCCGCAATGCGTCATGTCGAGCAACTTGTCGGATTTGGCCCCCGGCCCGCCGGCAGCGAAGCCCTTGAGAAATCGCGTCAATATATCGAACAAGAACTCGAAAAGACCGGATGGAAGGTCATCCGCCAGGAATTTGAAGCACCCACCCCATTCGGGAACAAAACGTTTGTCAACTTAATCGCTCATTTTCAAAAATCCTTTCCTCTCGACCTCCCCTCCCCGCACCGTTATATGGTGTCCTCGCATTATGACACCAAATACTACTCCACTTTTGAATTTGTAGGAGCAAACGATGGGGGTAGCAGTACAGGCATCCTGATCGAACTGGCACATCAACTTTCCCAAACCCCTTCACTGGCGCATAAAGTGGAACTTGTCTTTTTTGATGGCGAAGAAGCGTTTATTGAATATTCCGCGGCAGATGGGCTCTATGGCAGCCGACATTACAGCCAGCTCCTCCGCGTCAGCGGGCGCAATCAGCAATTCCGGGCAGGGGTTTTGCTGGATATGGTGGGCGATAAAGATTTTAATGTTTCTTTCCCTTCCAATTCTGCTCCGGAAGTCGTCCGCGGGCTCATGAAAGCCGCTGAATCATTTCTCGGAGAAGAGTTTCGCAAGAAATTTTCCCTTGGCACGCAAGCCATCCTCGACGACCATGTCCCCTTGAACCAGGCCGGAGTCAAAACCGCTAACATGATTGATTTTGATTATAAATACTGGCACACCCCGGAGGATACGCTGGATAAACTGGCTCCGGAATCCCTCCGGATCGCAGGGGCAGTGGTGCTGGAATTCCTCTTTCAAAGCGAACAAAACGAATAAAAACAACCCCTTTCCTACGTCATTTTTACTATGCCACCACTTATCTGGCACATTCGTTCCATTTCGCTCGACCTGACATCCCATGCCATCCTCATGGGGATTCTGAATGTTACCCCCGACTCATTCAGCGATGGCGGGAACTTTTTTTCTACTCAAAAAGCGATTGAACATGGCTTGAAAATGCTGGAAGACGGAGCCACGATTCTTGATATCGGCGGAGAATCTACCCGCCCGGGGTCCGAACCCGTTTCTCTTAACCAGGAACTCGAACGCGTCCTCCCGGTCGTGGAAGGAATCCTCCGACATGCTCCCAATGCGATTCTTTCCATGGACACCACGAAGGCAAAAGTCGCAGAAGAAGCCCTTCTGCGGGGAGCTGCCATCATCAACGATGTCTCCGCACTGCGCGCTGACCCTGAAATGCTGCCCACCATCCTCCCTTACCAGCCGGGAATCGTCCTGATGCACATGTTAGGCACTCCTAAAACCATGCAAATCGCACCGCAGTATCAAAATGTCTGTGAGGAAGTTGCGAATTTTCTTGGACAACAATTTCATTCCGCCGTAAAATCAGGAATCCGAGCAGACTCCATCGTACTGGATCCTGGAATCGGTTTTGGTAAATCCCTGCAACATAACCTCATGATCCTTCAAAATTTACCGAAATTCATGATAAACGATCGTCCGCTTCTTCTGGGAATTTCCCGCAAGTCGATGATCGCCCATGCTTTGGGTGTGGATTCTCCGGAATTCCGCCTGCAGGGGACACTCACGCTTACGTCTCTCGCCCGTATGGCCGGGGTACGCATCCACCGCGTCCATGATGTCGCAGAAAACCTCCAAGTCCTCCGCATGACTGAAGCAATCCTTCCACCCACACCCTAATGGAAACTATTACCGCACTTATTCCTAACGACTTAAAAGATTTCATTGAAATCTTTATCATCTGGGTTGTCCTGTATTTTGCTTATATTAACTTTAAGCGAACACGCGGTCTGCGCATCCTGTTTGGGCTTGTTGGGTTTCTTTTTATCCTTTTTATTATTTCCACGCTGCTGGATCTTGAGGTCATTCGATTTTTGATCGAGCAATTTTCATTTATTGGTCTGGCGCTGGTCGTTTTATTCCAGGCGGAGCTTCGCCGGGCACTGGCGGAATTGGGGACACCGCATATTTTTGGACGTACGACACATAAAAAAGAAACGATCCAACTGCTGGGAGAAGCCATTTTTGAGCTTGCGCATAAACAGTTCGGAGCGCTGATTGCGATCGAGCGCGACACCAACCTGACCCAATATGAGTTGTCCGGGATTCAACTTGATGCAGCGGTTTCGCGTGAGCTTATCCTGACCATTTTCCAACCAAAAACGGCACTTCATGACGGCGGGATCATTATCCGAAACGACCGCATTGCGGCTGGTGCGTGTATTTTTCCGGTAAGCCAGCGTGAAGATCTCGACCGCAACCTGGGGCTACGTCATCGCGCCGGACTTGGACTCTCCGAAGAATCCGATGCTGTCACCATTGCGGTTTCCGAAGAAACAGGAAGTGTCTCCATTTGTTTTCAGGGGAAAATCGAACGCGATTTTACACAGGCATCCTTTGAAAAACGTATCAACCAACTTGTAATGCTCGAAAAATATGAAAAACTGGATCCTGAACAACTGGCTGACGAAGATAATAACTCTGATTCTGGCGATCGTCGTGTGGTGTCTTCTAAATAAAAACCTTCCAAGGGATACAGACACCCCGAATTTTAGTTTTGGTCCCAAAACTCCAACCCTGAAACCCTGATCGCACTTTTACCTCTCCCCAACGCTTTTTATTATGCTTCAAGAAAATAACTGTAAAAAACTTTTTGGTACCGATGGGGTACGCGGGGTTGCAAATGTCGAGCCCGTTACCGCTGAAACCGCTTTGAAATTAGGCCGCGCTGCTGCACATGTGATCACACAGCTCTCTCAACAAAGCCAGATGCCCCACGCAAACAGACCGAAAATTGTGGTTGGAAAAGACACGCGCCTCTCCGGTTATATGCTCGAAGGTGCTCTCCTGGCCGGTATTACTTCGCTCGGCGTCGATGTCATTCTGATCGGTCCCCTTCCTACCCCAGGGGTCGCTTATATCACGCGCTCTCTCCGCTGCGACGCAGGCATTGTCCTTTCCGCTTCTCATAATTCCTATGAAGATAACGGAATCAAATTTTTCCGTCATGACGGGTACAAACTCGATGACCCGATTGAAAATGAAATCGAGGAAATTGTTTCTTCCGGTCGTATTGATTCCATCCGCCCCACTGCCTCACGTATAGGGAAGGCTAAACGTATTGACGATGCGCTTGGGCGTTATGTGGAATATGCAAAAGCCAGTTTCCCACGAGGACTCACACTCGAAGGCATCCGAGTCGCTCTCGATGCGGGAAATGGTGCCGCTTACAAATCCTCGCCCTTTATCCTGCAGGAATTAGGGGCAACGGTCTTGCCGTTTCATGTGGAACCGAATGGAACCAACATCAATGCCAATTGCGGCTCCACGCATCCGGAAGAAATCCAGCGCCTCGTCCGGCAATCCGGTGTGGATATCGGAATCTCTCATGACGGCGATGCGGACCGCGTCATCCTGACAGATGAAACCGGCGAAATTGTGGATGGAGACGAAATCATGGCCATTGCGGCCACGCATTGGATCCAGAACAACCGTTTGATCCAGAACACGCTGGTTGCCACAATTATGAGCAATGCCGGACTGGATATTACCCTGCAGAACGCAGGTGGAAAACTGATCCGTACCCACGTGGGAGACCGTCATGTCATTGCGGAAATGTTGAAATCTGATTTCAATGTGGGAGGAGAACAAAGCGGGCACATGATTTTCCGTGATTATGCGACCACAGGAGACGGGATCGTTTCTGCTCTCCAGATTCTGAGTATTATGCGTCAGACAAACAAACCTCTTTCTGAATTGAAAAAATGTCTGACCAAATTCCCGCAAACCCAGCGCAATCTGAAAGTCCGTGAGAAAAAACCACTGGAAGAACTTCCCGGCATTTTGCGACTTGTACGTGAAGTCGAATCTTCGCTCGGACGCGAAGGTCGTGTGCTTTTACGTTATTCGGGAACTGAAACAAAAATCCGTCTCCTGATTGAAGGCCCCGACCTGGATCGAATTGATAAAATGGCGGATACGATTGCGAGCGAAATTATTACTCAGATTGGAGCATGAATTATTTTATCACAGGAACCGATACCGGCGTTGGAAAAACGCATTTCACCAGTCTGCTTGTGCGTTCGCTGCGCAACGCAGGCGTGAATTCCATTGCGATCAAACCGATTTGCTGTGGTGATCGGGATGATGTCCATGCGCTCTGGGAAGCAAGCCAATGTAAACTATCTCTCAGCAGCGTGAATCCGATCTGGCTGCGCCCTGCGGCCTCGCCCTATACGGCATCCATGCTGGAAAACCGTGCGATTGATCCTGCAGAAATTCTTCACTCTATCCAGCAGATCCGTCAGCAATTCCCCTCCGTACTCATCGAAGGTGTGGGCGGCTGGAATGTCCCCATCACCCGCCAGTATTCCACTGTCGATCTTGCACGTGAAATTAATCTGCCGGTTCTGGTCGTCGTCCACAACAAACTTGGCGCCATCAATCACACGCTTCTTACCGTTGAAGCCATCCAGCGCACCGGACTTAAATGCGCCGGCCTGGTCATCAATAACTTCGGCCCTCAAGAGTTGATCCCACTGCATACCAATCCCGGCATTATCGAAGAACTCACCGGTGTTCCCATCCTTTTCGATATCAACGAATCCACCACATCCCTGAACGTCGCACTTGTGTGACCCCTGGGAGCGCCAACGTCCCCGTCGACAGAAAAAAATGTTTCACGCAAAGAGCGCAAAGGTCGCAAAGGATTTTTAAAATGGGTAACGCGGAGAAGGGTGAGGTGGAGGACGCTGGAAGAATTATCTCACACGAAGACACAAAGACACGAAGAAGAATTTCTGGATTTTTATAAATTTTCTTTGCGTAAACCAT
>CAKUMP010000038.1 GCA_934667795.1 uncultured Chthoniobacterales bacterium
CTGGTATATTCATACTTCGCATATTTTCCATCTTCCAGATCCTTCATCACAACCGTCACGTAATCCCCCTTGTTATCCGGACCCGTCCATTCGATTTTCACTGCTGCCCCTGCCACCGTTTGTTCCGGACCTTTCACCGACACTTCGGCTTCCACAATCTGAATCGGCGCACGTGCCAGTACTTTATTCCCCTGACCGGCCATGTAACGGATTTCTCCGTCTCCTGCGGTCATTGGTGCCGTCACCTTCAAAGGACTTCCATTGCTGGTATATTCATACTGCGCGTATTTCCCATCCTCCAGATCTTTAGGCACAACCGTCACATAATCCCCCTTGTTATCCGGCCCTGTCCATTCGATTTTCACTGCTCCCCCTGCAACCGTTTCTTCCGGGCCTTTCACTGATACTTCGGCTTCCACAATTTTAATCGGCGCACGTGCCAGTACTTTATTCCCCTGGCCCGCCATATAACGGATTTCTCCGTCTCCTGCGGTCATTGGTGCCGTCACCTTCAAAGGACTTCCATTGCTGGTATATTCATATTGCGCGTATTTCCCATCCTCCAGATCTTTAGGCACAACCGTCACATAATCCCCCTTGTTATCCGGCCCTGTCCATTCGATCTTCACTGCTCCCCCTGCAACCGTTTCTTCCGGACCTTTCACGGAAACTTCCGCTTCCACTATCTGAATCGGCTGTTTCGCTAAAATTTTCTTACTATCTCCATGTATATAACGAAGCTCTGCCGCACCTACCGTCATTAACGCAGTCAACTTCGCCGGGCTTCCACTCCGCGTATAAGCGTAATTGCCGTATGCTTCATCTTCTGCCCCTTCCATCACAATCGTGATGTAATCCGCTTTTTCATCTCCTCCGGTCCATTCGACCTTGAACTCAGCCCCTGCCACCACTTCTTTAGGTCCTTTTAATTCTGCCGCCGGGGGTTCTTCTTTTTTCTCCTCTTCCACTTCCTTCACTGATTCCAGCGTGATCTGTAAAGCATCGGAAAGGCTGGCTGCATCATCAGCTTTGAGAAAAAGCCCATCCGTTTCTTTTGCCATACATTCCACCGATTGTGCCGCTTTACTATCCAGATCAAAAGCAATCACATGCGCCGTAAAATCGACCCCTGTTTCTTTCAGCGTCCGTGCAGCCTCGCAAGGATCGCGGTCACAGGTTTCCTCCCCGTCTGTCACTAAAATCACCGTCGCTTTTTGCTCCGAATGCGCCAACGTCTTCGCTGCAAACTCCACCGCTGCAGTCAATGGGGTCATCCCTTTAGGCATCAAACCATTTACTTTTTTCAGAAAATCTTCTTTGTTCAACTTGCCTGGCGGAACCACCAATTCAATATCTTCACAATCTCCCTTGGCACGATGCCCATACGCCACCAGCCCGATCTCGGTATCTTCCGGCAGTTTTGTTACCAGATCTCCAATCACCTTGCGCGCAATTTCAATTTTTGCTTCTCCCTGGATTTGCCCCCACATGCTTCCGGAAGCATCCAGCACAATAAGCGTTTGCTTTATCGGTTCTCTTTTTTCCTCCGCTCTGACAGTTCCCAATACGATCAGACAAACCGATAGAAAAACAAAAAATGGCAATTTCATAATCCATCAGTATAAGAAATCCCTCTCCCACTTGCAATGCAATCTTGCCTGCTTGAATTCCTTTGCGCTTTGCCTCTATTCGGGCTAAAATAAAAGAATACGCTATGATATTCAGGATACTCAGAACCATTTCTTTTCTTGCGCTTTTCAGTTCTTTTTTATTTCTGACGGGTTGCTCGACGGTTGAATCTCGTATTCGCGATAATCCGGCAATTTTTCAGAGTTTATCACCTGCCGATCAAACCCTGGTCCGGACCGGACAAATCCGCACCGGGCTTGACCAGGATACGGTCTATCTCGCCTGGGGACGTCCTGATCATATCCGCCACGAAGTACGAAAAAGCCAGGCCACAGAAACCTGGACTTATCAGGGGGCCTACGTTCAGGAAATCCCGCGCTATCGCTATTACCCCGGCGACTGGTGGTACGGAATTCCATCGGCAGAAATTTACGACCCTGTACTGGTTTCCGTCCCCTATGTCCGCAAACTTGCCGTTTTCCAAAACAACCGTGTGGTTGCTTTCGAGTATTAATCGAGTATTAATACAGACATGATACAGGAAACCATGCGGATCCTCTTGAATGAAGTATCCCCATAAATTTAATGTTTTCTAAAAAACTCCTTTATCCATCACACAACATCTAACGATTTTCACACATCAACATGGCCTACGACTCATTCCAGCAATTTCTTAACCGCCTCGAAGCCGAGGGAGAACTCATTCGCATCCGCCAGGAGGTTCGTACAGAACTCGAAATCACAGAAATTGCTGACCGCGAAATGAAAAAGCCCGGCGGCGGAAAAGCACTGCTGTTCGAAAAACCAACGATTGATGGAAAAGTCTCCGCATTCCCGGTCGCGATCAATACGATGGGCTCCACACGCCGGATGGCGATGGCATTAGGCATTGAATCGATCGACGAACTGGTGGAACAAATGCAGTTTATCCTGAAGGCAAAACCGCCAACCAATCTGCGCGAGGCATTCAAATTAGCAGTTCAGGGGATGGACCTTCTCAATGCAAAACCCAAAAAAGTCAAAGATGGCCCCTGTAAGGAGGTCATTCATCATTTTGGCTCCCCTTCCGCCGGAATGCCCATCACGACACTGCACGATCTCCCGATCCTGAAATGCTGGCCCGATGATGGAGGTCGCTTTATTACATTTCCCAATGTCTTTACCCGCGACCCGGATACCGGAGAACGCAACCTCGGGATGTATCGCATGCAGGTTTATGACGACCGGACGACCGGGATGCACTGGCAAATCCATAAGGTGGGGGCACGCCATGGAAAGCGTTATTACGAACGCGGCGAAAAAATGCCTGTTGCAGTTTGTATCGGCGGAGACCCGGCCTATACATTTGCTGCGACCGCTCCTCTTCCCGATGGTCTGGATGAAATCCTGTTCGCCGGTTTTATTCGTAAACAAAATGTCCCTCTGGTCCGTTGCGAAACAATTGATCTGGAAGTGCCGGCGGATTCTGATTTCGTTCTGGAAGGGTATGTCGATCCGGCGGAACTCCGCCCGGAAGGCCCTTTCGGAGACCATACCGGGTTTTATACCCCGGTAGAAGATTACCCGGTCTTTCATCTGACTGCGATTACCCACCGCCGTAATGCCGTGTACCCCTGCACGATTGTCGGCCCTCCCCCCATGGAGGATTTCTACATGGGAACTGCCAGTGTCCAGATTTTTCTCCCTGTGTTCAAAATGAACTTCCCCGAAATCGTGGATATCGCTCTCCCCGCAGAAGGCGTTTTCCATAACCTGGTCGTGGTCAGTATCCGCAAACAATACCCCTATCAGGCATTCAAAATTATGCACGGCCTCTGGGGAATGGGACAAATGATGTTCAGTAAATATATCATCGTGGTGGACGAAGATTGCGATGTGCACAATACCAGCGAAGTCCTGTTCCGACTCTGCTCCAACACCGACCCCGAACGCGATACTTCCGTCATCCATAACCCGGCAGATGCACTCGATCACGCACCAAATCTCCCTAATAAAAGTACACACATGGGATTCGATGCCACTCGCAAACTCGCATCCGAAGGATACCTCCGCACCTGGCCAAACCTCGCCACCATGTCCCCAGATGTGAAAGCCCGCGTGGATGAGATCCTGAACGCAGAGAGTCATTGAATTCTGGATTGGTCATCATAGTGAATATGACCATTTGATAAATAGAGCTCATTAAAAATCATTGAAATCGTATCACGACATGATATATTTTCAATCATGATAACAAGGATATTCACATCTTTACTTCAGGAAATGTTGACTATTTTCCCTGTTGTCGCGGTTGTGGGGTCGCGTCAGGTGGGAAAATCCACACTGATCCAGCAGCCAGGCATTGCCGATGGGAGACATTACTTGACGTTGGATGATATAGGAGCGTACTCCGTAGCGCAGGCGGACCCGAAAGGTTTTCTGGATGTCAATATGCCATTGAGTATTGACGAGGTACAATTGGTGCCGGCTCTTTTACGCGAGATCAAGTTGCGCGTGGATCGAAAGCGCGAGCCGGGGAGATTTCTGTTAACGGGATCCGCGGACCTTGATCATTGTGCGGATATTTCATCCGTGCTGGCAGGAAGGGTTGGCATTCTCCGGTTACCACCGATCACCATGTCCGAAGAATACGGTGCGACGGACTGGCAAGAATGGATGAAAGCAGACAGTGCAAAAGCTCTGGACAGGGTATTTTCCAGAAAACAGTATCCATCACTGGATTTAGGGCGGATTATTTCGGGAGGTTATCCAGGTAGTCTATTAGAGAACTCCCACCGGCGTCGCATGTTGTGGATGGAATCTTTTCGAACCACCTACCTGGAACGAGACCTCCGAAGAATTTCCGACATTGGCAATCTCGGGGAGTTCGCACGGCTCATGAACCTCTGCGCCGCGGCTACAGGCAGCCTGCTTAATCAAGCACACCTGGCTCGAGACGCGGGCATGAGTTCAGCGACAGCCGGGCGGCATCTTTCCATTTTAGAAGCGAGTTTCTTAATCACACGAATTCCTCCCTTTTTTGTCAATATCGGAAAACGGATGGTCAAAACCCCAAAGCTTTACTGGAACGATGTGGGGCTGGCTTCGCATCTTTTAGGTATTTCATCCATTGATGCACTCCGGCAAAGTGTCATGTTCGGGCGATTGGTGGAAACGCTCGTGATGATGGAAATCCTGACGCTGTTACCGCTGACGGAGGAACCTGCCCGGCTTTTCCATGTGCGTACTCACGACGGGCTGGAAGTAGATGGTTTACTGGAAATCGGACAGCGGCATTTGCCTTTCGAAATCAAGGCATCTCAGACAGTAACCGCTTCTGATGCTACGCCAATCAAACGCTGGATGGATCTCAATCCTACTCATGGTCCAGGTATCGTCATTTATTTGGGTAAGGAATATCTTAACCTCTCCACAAACGTCCGCGCCGTTCCGGTCAGCGCTCTGTTCGGGTATAAAAATACTTAACCCGTTTGGACTTAAAGTGGAAAATAATGCATTCCTATAACCGCCAGGCCAAGGAATACCAGAAAGCCAATGATATCGGTCGTCGCCGTAAGCATGATTCCTGACGCCAAAGCGGGATCTATTTTCAGACTTTTTAATCCCAAAGGAATTAAAACACCGATAATCGATGCGATTATGATGTTTAATAACATGGCGAGAAATGCAACCATCCCGAGTATCCATTCGCCTTTCCAAAAATAAGCAACCCCTCCTACGACCAGCCCTATTGCCAGACCATTGACCAACCCCACTATAAGTTGCTTTCTCAGAACAGAAAATCCCATCCCTTTATTAAATTCACCTAATGCAAGAGAACGCACCATGATCGTCAATGTCTGTGTCCCGGTATTCCCTCCCAACCCAGCAATTATCGGTAAAAATATTGCCAATACCGCATACCGCGTAATAGTCCCCTCAAATAACGAAACGACAAACCCTGCCGCAAATGCGGTTAACAAATTCACACACAACCAGGGCAATCGGTTTTTTACCGACCTTTTCCAGGGGGTATCAATCATTTCTTGTCCACTGACCCCGACCATCCGCTGCATGTCCTCCGTGGCTTCTTCTTCCATGACATGCATCACGTCATCCACGGTCACAATCCCACGCAATCTTTGAAAATCATCTACGACCGGAATAGAACTCAATCCGTAGTCACGGAAAATAATCGCAATTTCTTCCTGGTCCGCATGAACCGACACCGCGCGCACCTCCTGCACCATCACCTCCTGAACTGTTTTCTCCGGATGCTGAAAAAGTAAATCCCGTATCCGCAACACCCCTTGGAGTCGCTGCCTGTCATCCACCACATAAACATAAAACAGCCCCTTGGTCGTCAGATCCTCTTCATGACGTAAAAGCTCTGTCGCTTCCTTCATCGTCATATTCTGATTCACCGCCAGAAACTCCCCCTGCATAATCCCGCCGGCGGAATCTTCCGGGTACTCCATCAGATCTACAATCCGGCGTGCCTGCTCCGGTTCCAGCGTCTTCATGATGGACTGCAGACGCTCCGGAGAAAGCTGTACCATCAAGTCCGCAAGGTCATCACTGAACATCTCGCCAACAATCCCCGACAAACGGGTCACCCGCATCGCCTCAAAAAGTGCCACCTGCACATCCATCGGAAAATCCACAATCACTTCCGCCGAAATCTCATTTGGCAACTCACGCAGAACCCGTCGGATTTCATCAATCGGTAAATCCTCCAGATGCGCCGCAATATCTACCGGGTGTAACGTCCGTAATTCCTCTATAGAAACCTGCAACTCCCTCTGGCTTTTCTTCTCGATTTTCCTGTGCATATCCACCGCCATACACTCAATCTCCTATTTTGATTTTTATCCCAACGGTTCTCGCAATCCCCAGACGCAAACAGTTACTTTTATGTCACATTCTTCATCCTAATAAACTCTACCCCGTATTGCATTATAAAACGGATTCAGAAAACAGGAAAATGGGGTTAAAAGATACCAATACACTTCCCTGCTCTCTGGGTTTGATATGCTTACGCCGTATATCCTGGCAACACTCCCTCCAGAACCTTTTCTCTACTCAAAATTTCTGAGCAGGAAAAAGAAAAAATGCATAGCCCGAAATTTAAAACTTTATAAACCACGACGTTTTCTCTGCTGGAAAATCAAAAAATATACGGGCAGCAGTGCTATTCCCAATAATGCTGTGGAGGGTTCGGGAATTGGTGTAATCTCGATATTGTTCAGTGCCCCGCTCCAGACGGCAGTATTCGTACTCGTTCCATTCCGGAAAATGATTGTGCTTAACCCTCCGAGTGTATCCGCTTGATTTCCCGAATAAGTCCAGTTGACAGTGGCAACTTCCACATTATCAACATACACCGTAAATTGAGTGGCATCCGCATTCATTACCCCACTGACATGATGAATCTGATTGAGAGAGTAAGCATTACTGAATGTCTGACTAACTCCAAAATTGTTGATAAGTTGTAATGTTCCGTTTGAAATAAAAATCATGCGCATCAGGTTTTGCTCCGAACCAACAGAACTATTATTGCGCAACACTACTTCGAGAAAATTCCCGGCACCTACTGCCGGACCACCCGTTCCCTCATAAGGGTCTGCGCGAAGCATCATATCAAAACCCAACGTAAAAGGAGCAGGAGAGGTATAGTCGTCACTATGACCCGTTAAAGTCATGTTTACTCCTCCGCCCTCATATGCTCTGGTCATCACCACCGGCTGGCCTGTCATAGTCGTGCTGCCCGCCGTAAAACTTTCCTGCACCAAAACAGAATTTCCCGCACTTCCTGTGGTATATCCGGTTGGGCGGTCATTGATTGCGCCAGCCACAGCAGTTCCAGTAGCCGGAGGCTGCCCTGCCGTGAAATGATTGCTGCTGAAATCAATATCCCAGAGCGGAGTTGCATGCGTCGTAACCAGGCCAGACATAAAAGCCATTACAAAACCGAATGAAAATATTTTAAATTTTTTCATGTTTTTTAAAAAATTCAGAAAGCGGATTTCTGTTTAATATTATTATTTTGTTTCTCGAGCTATCCTTACAAGATAGCAAAGGCACAAAAAAACAGCATTAACTATTTCAATTAAAATCGAGGCGTGCCAAGTTAT
Source organism: uncultured Chthoniobacterales bacterium (assembly GCA_934667795.1). Classification (GTDB taxonomy): domain Bacteria; phylum Verrucomicrobiota; class Verrucomicrobiia; order Chthoniobacterales; family CAKUMP01; genus CAKUMP01. The sequence continues at coordinate 7,743 of CAKUMP010000038.1, forward strand.
TTTAACAAGTAAAAGTCAACAAGACAAGAAAATGAAAACAATAAAATATCTTGCGTTAAATAAAGTCCGTACAGTGGCGATAGGACTGGTGATTTTTCTGGGCTTGGGAATACAAACGCTGCAAAGCGCAAAAAAAGACTGGGAGGTCCGTGTGGAAGTCCGGAACAACCAGTCGGTTGCCCGTAATCAGGCATTATTAAGTGGAGGGATTCCTTTTGCTCAAGGGCGCCTGGATGCGGATACCAGACTGGAAGCTGTAGATACAAGGGGGCAGGTGCACCCGGTCCAGCAGCATTCTCTTGGATTACGCTGGCCGGATAATTCTTCTCGCTGGGCATTAATTCAATTCCCTGTAACGATCGCTGCAAACGCAACAGAAACCTTTGTACTGCGCCCCGCTGCCGGAGAATCAGTACAAGCCGTTTCGCCTGTATCTGTACGCGAAACCGAGCAAACACTATGGCTCGACAACGATATTCTACGTTTCCAAATCCACAAACAGGGAGCCAGTAATGGCTATTTGTCAGGAATGCCTGATTCTGTACAGATACGACGCAATGGAGAGTGGCAGGATGTTCTCAAGGGACTACCGTCGATTCGCTTGATCGCGGATCGTGAACACATGACCGCGGAAGAATTTGCAGCCACAGAACTTCATCCCAATACTTTGTGGTCTTTCGGTCTGGGAGGAAAATGGAACCATGCTGAACAGGTATGGAAAAACCCACAGTTCAAAGGAAAAATTTATAACCGGTATATCAGAGAAGGAAGTCCGGCTTTCTGGACCGACTGGCAGGACTGGAGTCCACAAATCGAACGGGGAATAGATTATTCGAAATTTTTTTCTGGGCCCATTGAATGGAAAGTGGAAGAACAGGGCCCTCTGCGCGCGGTGATTCACTTCCGTGGTGCCCGCGAACCCAGTGAGGGAGAAATCGGCTTTAATGGACGCATTTCTCTGCAGGCAGGTTCCTCAACCATCGGGTTCGAGTTGACCATCGAAAATTACGAAGAATTTATCCCCGCTCAGCCGGTTGATAACGCCATGTTATATATCACGAACAGTAAACATATTCGTGAGTTCTCTTTAAGCTTCCAGACCACTATCGATCCTCATCGCGTGGAGTTCGGACTCGATGGAAAATCTGTTTCTTCAAAAATCGATGGAAACACAAAATCATTTTATATCCAGCAGCAGGCACAGCAGCAGGCAAAGTTAATCGGAGTGCAAGAGCAGCCAGTCACCGGACAGTATGCAAATGGCTGGGTCTCTCTTTCGAACGAAAAACATCGTGTGACTCTGGCACATCAATATTTTGCAGAAATTTTCCCCAAACGTCTGGGCGTGGAGACCGATCAGGGAATTATTAAAATGGACTTCTGGCCGGCGGAAAGCGCTGCTCCAGGATATCCGCTGCCACCGGGGCGCGTGCGGACATACGAGTTTATTCTCGGGTTTGATACCGACCCACGGGAAGTTGCTGCTGCGATACAATATCCGCTTCACCCCTATGCCGGGGCCGATTATTACACCAGTACTGACGTGACTTACCCGCTGATCGATTGGGAAGACCCGGCGTTTCCTGCTTTTAAACCGTATATGCAGGCGTCTGTAAAACGTTTCGTCGAAACACAAATGCTCTATGGAGACCCACATTACGCAGACTTGAAAGGGTGGTCAAATTTCAGTGCCGCAAACGATTATCATGGAATCGGAAACGAGATGTTTATTTATTACCTTACTTCAGGCGACCCTGAGTTATTCCGTCTCGCCGAGGCAATTGTCAAACATAACAGTGAAGTCGATCGCGGTCATTGGGGGAGTACCGCAGGTGCACACCATAAACAACATACCCGCGACCAGATTCATATGAGCGCTCGCCATATGGGCGGGATCGCTGTCTGGAATTTCGGAGATGTGGATTATTATTTTTTAACCGGCAAGCGCCGGATGTTGTCCACGCTGGAACAAACAATCGATTTCCTGCTTCATTCCCCCGGACTCAATTCCAGCGCAACGCCTCCGCAATATTATCCGGATCGCGCTACCGCTCTGCCTTTCAAACATTTGTCTTATATGTTTGAAGCCGTAGGCGATGAAAGTGCTTTGACCGCATTATATCCCAAAGCATACCCGCAGCCCGTTAAACCCGGCAGAACCGACTCCATGGGGGCAACAAAGTCCTTACAAGCACTGCAAACCCTGCAGTCAGTCAGCCGCTATCTCGGGACTTTGTATAAAGAAAAAAAACCACGCAATGTTCCATTTATGATTTCGTACGCCCCGGAAGGATTATATCGTTTCTTTAAATTAACCGGCGATCCACAGGCGCGGGAGGCTGTACTGACCAGCGCCCGGTATCTTTATACAAATGAAAGTGTCATCTGGCCCACCGGGATCCATCGTTATTCCGGAGACAATGCAACCCACTTGCGGGAGCATCCGGAACAGTTCTGGAGTTTATGGATCGATGAAGTGGATTTACCCGCTGCCCGCGCTTACCAGTTAAGCCATGATCCCCTGTTCCTCGAATACATGATGGCTCCTCTGGATTGGCGGTTGAAACTAGCGGGAATCACGATCAATTATAATGGCTTTAACAGCACGGTACCCTCTTCACTGCGTGTCCTCAAAGACGCCGGCTGGACAGAAAAAGAATTGTCCGGTCTGCGCTCAGATCTGGATTATGAAGCTGCCATCGAAGAGTTAGGCGAAGCTGTTAAGACGCTTCCTCCGAAACAAGCCTCCATGGTTCTTCGGGAAGGGGTACGGGTGCTGCTGAATAAAGGCGAAAATGAAAAAGCCAGACAATGGCTGGAGCAAATTCAAGTTCCCGGATCCCAGGGCGAAGATGAAGCACTCCGCCTTCGTCTGCAGCAGGCAAAGTAAACCTTTCCCCCCATTTCTACGCCCAAACCCGGGCTATTTTACAAGAAACTCCGTTTTACAATCGACAGTTACTCTTAAAGTTCATATTTCCTATATCCATGAGTAAAGCCTATAAAATTGCTGTTTTAGCTGGAGATGGAATTGGTCCTGAAGTAATGACGCAGGCGTTGCGTGTGCTGGATGCGGTAGAAAGTGCTTCCGGGGTTACTTTTGAGCGTCTTCATCATCGTGTCGGAGGCATTGCCATCGACGAAGATGGAAAAGCTCTGCCGGAGCAAACATTAAAGGCGTGTGAGGAATCCGATGCCATTTTATTCGGCTCCGTAGGGGGGCCTAAATGGGAATCTCTTCCACCAAATGAACAACCCGAACGAGCAGCCCTTCTCCCACTGCGCAAACATTTTGGACTTTTTGCCAACCTTCGCCCCGCGGTTTGTTATCCCAAACTTACCCATGCTTCCCCCATCAAGGATTCTCTCATCCAGGGCGGATTCAATGTCCTTTGTGTCCGGGAACTGACCGGTGGACTCTATTTCGGGCAGCCCAAAGAAACCCGTCAGGAAGGCGATGAAACCATTGTGATCGACACCATGGTTTATAAAAAATCTGAAATTGTTCGTATCGCCCATGTTGCCTTCCGTGCAGCACAGTCCCGTCGCGGGGAAGTCACTTCCATTGATAAAGCAAATGTGCTCGAAAATGGCGTGCTCTGGAGAAAAACAGTGACGGAAGTTGCCGCGCAATATCCGGATGTAAAACTGAACCATCTTTATGTGGATAATGCCGCGATGCAGTTAATCAAAAACCCGAGAAGTTTTGATGTGGTCCTGGCAGAAAACCTTTTTGGAGATATTCTTAGTGATGAAATGGCGATGATTGCAGGCAGCCTTGGGATGCTTCCGAGCGCCAGCCTGGGAGAAGCCAATGCAGACCATCATTATTTTGGGATGTACGAGCCCAGTGGCGGAACAGCTCCTGATATTGCAGGAAAAGGAATTGCTAATCCTATCGCACAAATCCTTTCTGTGGCAATGATGCTCCGGTTCTCGTTCGGCATGGAATCCGCTGCCGTGGCAATTGAAACCGCCGTACAAAAAGTAGTGGATGCCGATATCCGTACAGGAGATATCATGTCGGAAGGATGTCGCCAGGTAGGAACCCAGGAAATGGGCGATGCCATTCTTGATGCATTAAGCCTGTAAACTCCAGGCCCTGCTATGAGAAAAAATCCTCAGACCCACACTTCAGGCGAGGGGGAATTTATTCCCCCTCTTGAAGTGCATGATCTTACGGTTGCTTATCACAAAAAACCTGTTCTCTACGGAGTCGATCTTGCTGTCCCTGAAGGAAAATTAATCGGAATTCTTGGCCCGAATGGTGCAGGGAAATCCACGCTCATTAAAGCGGTCATGGGAGTGATCCCTACCGCAGGGGGGTGGATCAAAATATTCGGGAAAGAAGGGAAAAAAAATATCAACCGTGTGGGGTATGTCCCTCAGCGGGAATCTGTCGATTGGGATTTCCCCGTGACCGCGCTGGACGTTGTTCTGATGGGGTGCTATGGACGTCTAGGATTTTTTCGCCGTCCCGGCACAGCAGAATATACTTTTGCCCGAGAATGTCTGGATCGTGTCCAGCTCCTGCCTCTCGCAGACCGTCAGATTGCCAACCTCAGTGGTGGACAGCAACAGCGGGTTTTTCTGGCCCGTGCGCTTGCCCAGAATGCAGATCTTTATTTAATGGACGAACCCTTTGCAGGGGTGGATGCAGCAACGGAACGTTCGATCATTGCCATTCTCAAGGAACTTCGTAATCAAGGAAAAACCATTCTTGTCGTCCATCACGACCTCCCCTCCGCACGCGAATATTTTGACATGCTGATCCTTCTCAACATGCGCCTTGTCGCATTCGGCCCAACCGATGAAGTTTTTACCCAGGAACTTCTTCAAAAAACATACGGAGGCCGTCTCACCATCCTCTCTTCCGTCGCCGAAAAATTCCACCGTACACAACCACATTGAGTTTTCACACAAAGGTATTTTTCACACGAAGATATTTTTAAAATGAGGTAATGCGGAGGAGGGAGAGGTGGTACACTTGGAAGGATTATCTCACACGAAGGCACGAAGACACGAAGAAGAATTCCTGAATTTTTATAAATTTTCTTTGTGTGAACCCTCTCCTAACCCAAGTTTCTTATAGGGGGCTGGGAAGGCGTATAAAATCAAGGGGGTTCGCCAAAAGGCACTACAAAGTCG
>CAKUMP010000039.1 GCA_934667795.1 uncultured Chthoniobacterales bacterium
GCAGGGGGGAGAAAGCAATGATTACACCACGGAGGGGTGTTACACGGTCGCTTATCCGGCGGCAGTGGTGGGACGTTTGCTGGACGATAAAGCTGTTCTGGAAATTTCTGCAAAAGTCATCCGTCGTCGGATTCATGCGCTTTGGGATGAAAAAAAACTGATCCAGGGAAAGATGGGAAAAGAGGGTTCTCCACGATTTGTCAATTGGGCACGTGGAATCACCTGGGCAATGTTAGGCACCGTAAAATCAGCGCAACGGTTGGAGCCCGAAATCAACATCGAAGAATTCCAGACATTTTTCCGGGAGATGGCAGACTGGGTGATTCAGTTCCCGCGCGTGAATGGCGTATGGACGAGTTATGTGGATGATCTTGCCTCGGGAGCCGAAACATCTGGCGGAGCCGGGATTGCCGCCGCGCTTGCGGTAGGTCTCCGCGCGGGCTGGTTGTCGCCAAGTAAATTTCGTCCTGTGGTAGAAGAGGCAAGAGATGGGCTGTCTCAATTTATTACCGTAGATGGCTGGCTGGATGGAATCAGCCAGATCAATCGTGGCGGCGACGCATTGCAACGGCAGGGATACCGGGTACTTTCCCAAATGGGAATGGGCTTGTTTGCACAGTTGGACGCTAATGCTAATGCAATTCCCTAATTAGATTTCGGATTTCGGATTTCGGATTTCGGATTTCGGATTTCGGATTTCGGATTTCGGATTTCGGATTTCGGATTTAATCCATGGGGGGAGGCGAGTTTTTGTAAACGATACGGAACAGGGGGCTGGCCATCAGGGTTGTGACAATTGCCATGAGCACCAGCATGGAGAACAGCGGAGGAAGGATCACGCCTCGCTGAAGTCCGATGTTAATGATGATGAGTTCCATGAGCCCGCGTGAATTCATGAGTGCTCCGACTGCGAGAGAAGTGGAATTATCTTCTCCATTGAAGCGGGCTGCTGCCCAGCAGGCAACGCCTTTACTGCCAATGGAGACCAGCAGAATCACAAGAGCGATCAAAAGGAGAGACGGGCTGGTGACCAGGTCCAGCCGAGTGTTTAATCCCGAATAGGTAAAAAACATGGGAAGAAGAAACACGACGGTGAAAGGTTCCAGTTGTTGACGAATATCGGTCACAAAACGTCCGCGTGGCATGGCCGTACCGAGAAGAAAACCACCAAAAACGGCGTGGATGCCAATCGCGTCCATTGCCCATCCTGAGAGGCAGAAAAGAATGAGGACTCCGGCCAGAAGCGAGTGAGGAAAGGAATTTGTTTTTTCAGGAATACGCGCAAGGGGGGCAAGCAGTCTAGGTGCAAGCAGAACCATGATGAACCCGTAAAGTGCACCACCGCCAATCGCCAGCACTGCTCCGCTTATCCCGCTGCCGAAACTGGCAAGAACAATTGCCAGCACACACCAGGCTGCAGCGTCATCAATGGCTCCGGCTGCAAGTGCGAGTGTGCCGAGCGAGGTGCCATTGAGGCCGCGTTCGTGAATGATCCGGGCCAGCATAGGGAAAGCGGTAATCGCCATGGACGCCCCAAGAAATAAAATCGCTTCAAACTTCCCGGCACTTTCAGAAAAAAGCCCTGGAATGGAAAGCAACCAGGGAGCGAGGATAATCGACAACAGAAAGGGTGCAACCATCCCGGCCACCGATACCGAAATCGCACTGCGGATCCGTGCACGAAAATGATCGGTACGGAATTCCAGTCCCACCAGAAACATGTAAATCCCTACTCCGAATTGTGCTCCGATATAAAGAAACTGGAGAGATTCTGCAGGAAAAAGACGTTGTTGCAAATCAGGCAGAAATAAACCAAAAAGCGAAGGTCCAAGAAATACCCCGGCAATCATTTCTCCCACAACTTGCGGCTGTCCAATGCGTCTGGCTCCCCAACCCACAATTCGACAAACTGTCAGGATTACTGCCATTTGGAAAAAAAAGAGAACGGATAGCTGGGTCGTTGTCATACAATAAATTGGACAAAATGATGGATCATTAAAATTTAAAGAATAATCTGCGTCAATGCCTGTTTTTGTTCGATAAGAATATTAGACAGGCTATTTCGCTTCGCACTATTCTGCGGATAAAAAACAGGAAAATCGATCAGTAGATAAACGTTGATTTTCAGGAACATCGGGAAACCCAATCATAATAAGTGACAGGGGCGCGGGATTCGACAAACTGGCGGCAGAATTTCAGGATTTGTTTCCAGACTTCCGGATGGTCGATATCGGGAGGGTGAATTCCGAGGCGAACCACCGGGTGGTGTTTGAGTTTATTTTTAAGCCATGCGTTCCATGCCAGGCTACAAGTGACACGCCATTTGGCGCGGGTGGAATAGACAAGGGATTGGGTGCGGATAGAGGTATTCGTCTGGAGGTTTTTGATTTCGGTTAAGCGTGTGGTATAAAGAAACCCGAGATCGCGTGCGGCTTGTTCGGCAGGTTCTGAAAACAGCCATGCGGGCGCGATAAATCCTGTGGGTTTCCAGCCGACCTGTGCGAAATCGGCTAATCCGGAAGAAAGTTTTTCGTGTGCCTGATCGTAGGAAAGATCGAGAAATTCTCCTTCATTGGAAGTATAGCTCGAAGCGATAAGTTTTTTGATTCCCGAATCGGTGTCGGCCGGAGGGCGTAAATGATAATACCCGTGCAGAACAATTTCATGTCCATGGTTTTGCCATTCATTGAGCGTTTGAATAAACTCCGGGGCTTCGAGGATAGGTGCGAGATGGTGGTGATTGGGAATTACCAGAAGAGAAGTATGTTCCACGCCGGTTTCGTATAAATCGTTCAGCATCGTTTGCACCGTTTGAAAATTACGGGGGCTGACGTCGTGAATAGAAACAATGAGAGCTGGAGAAATGGCGATCATGAGTAAGTTTATGAATGCGAAGAATGTTGGATGGGGGTACGTTGGATCTGTGAACCCTGTAGCAAAGGTGTTAGAACGCTGAATAAAAGACAGGCATAAGAAAAAACTTCTCCATAACGCGCATAAAATGTCTTTGGCGGAGTGGCGGGAGCAGCGAGAGAGCCGATTAAAATCCCTTCGGTAAACGTGGATCCTTCCGGAGTGACCACGCGCTGGGTGACGCGTCCGTATCGATCGATAATGGCCGTGACGCCTGTATTGGCGCAGCGCAGCATGGGGAGATTTAATTCCACACAGCGAAAAACAGCATTTGCGAGGTGCTGGCGCGATGCAGAAGATTCGAGGAACCATCCATCGTTGGTGATATTGACGAGCAGTTGTGGCTGGGCGTGGGAAAACCGGCGTGTCACACGTCCGATGGTGTCTTCAAAACAAATCAAGGGAGCAATCCGAACATTTTTTTGCGATAATTGAAAAACGGTTGCTTCTTTGCCGGACGTGAAATCGCCGGGCACAAGGTCACCGGCAATCCATGCGAAAAGCGGGAACGTTTTACGAAATGGAATAAACTCCCCGAATGGCACCAGATGCATTTTGTCGTACCGTTCGATAGTATTCCCACGATTAGCCAAAAAGATAGCGGAATTAAAATCGCCATCAGGAGCAAAATAGAGCGACCCGATCAGGAAGTCACCATCCATTCTGGAAGTGAAATCGCGTACCGTATTGAACGTAAACTGGTCGTGCAGGAGGGGGCGTGGAGTTGCAGCTTCCGGCCAGACCAGCAGGTCCGGGTTTGCGGCAAGTGCAAGTTCGGTTAATTTGGAAAGACGTGTTAAAATGGAAGATGCCTGTGCAGCTGCCCATTTTTCATCCTGCGGAATGTTGGGTTGTATCGCGGCCACTTTCAGGTTGATGGTCGGGATCGGTGTCACAAAATGACGGATGCCATAAACAAAAAACAGGACCACAATGACAATGGACAAATTGAAATCAAGGTGGGGGCGGAGTTTGGTTTGACCAACTTCCATGACCAGACGTTTGACCGTGATCACTGCAATCAGATTGATCAGGACAATCAGAAATGAAATGCCATAAACACCGGTGAAGGCAGCCCCTTGAATTAAAAAAGTCTGGTCGAACTGGGAAACTCCCAGTGCGTTCCAGCCAAAACCGGTAAAGAGCCAGCCGCGGAGGAATTCGGTGCTGCACCATATCGCCGCTCCCAGAAATGCGACACGAAGGTTCGAGGTGGAGGAAAGCCAGACCGAGCGAGAGCCGTGCTGGCGGTAATGATTGGGGTTGAGCCAGCGGGCAAGCATCCATGACCAGACCGCAGGATAAATTGCCAGATACGGGATGAGTGCCAGCCATCCAATAAAGGTCACCGTGGTAATCCAGTAGAACAGACTATAAAAATGCGTCAGCCCAAAAACAAATCCAAGTCCCAGTGCTCGAAGCTGAGGGCGCCGGCATGTGGGAGCAAACCAGATTGCGGCAATCAGCGGACCCAGCCCAATCCATGCCAGCCACGCCTGTTCGACAGGTGGAAATGCAAGTGAGCATAGGACACCTGAGAGAATGGCGCAGAGCCAGGGCCAACAGTTTTTAATTGGGTGTAACCCGAATGACACGGAATGGTGGGGTTAGAAATTGAACGGTAAAAATGCGGGTTATTCCCGGCGTTGTCGCCGAGGTTTTTTTTCCACTTTCTTCCGAGGGTTGAGTGCTTCCTTGAGTTGTTTTGAATAATTGGAATTTACACGAAGGTCGGCTTTCATCATATCTTCGATCGTGCGCAGGTTTTCTTTACTGCTGAGCACATAGCCGGTCATAATAAGTCCCTGGAGTAAATCAAGAACCTCTGCTTCTGCAAAGCCACTCAGTTTTCCCATCAGGATTTCCCCACGCACCGTGGCACCGGAAATCCCCATGGTTTTGAGCAGGGAAACTTCACCGCCGCTAAATTGAATATCTGCCATAATATTTATTTGTTAGCTTTTAATTCTTGTATTCGCATCTTCCAGCAATGCTGCCCAGAGTGTATCCAGTTTATTTTGGACGCCGGATTTAATATCCGGGAGGGCATTGGGGTCAAGGAAAGTTCCGGGTTCCGGTGCCTGATGAGAGAAGAAATAATATTTGATTTTCGGCTCTGTGCCAGAGGGACGAATCGCAATGCGGGATCCGTCTTCCAAGGTAAACATCAGCATTTTTTCTGCAGGGATCGTATCCCCTTCGGAATCCACGATGGATTCTGTGGCAAAATTAATCGTTTTCGTGACTTTAAACCCGAGCAATTGCGCAGGAGGATTCTGGGCGTAGGATTCGACCAGACGTTTGATCTGATTCGCTCCCTCTGCTCCCTCCATGGTCATCGATGTGTTTTTTTCCAGATAAAATCCAAAGCGGGAATAAATCTGATCAAGCAACTGATCGAGAAAAATGTTTTGGGATTTCGCATAGGCTGCAACCTCGGCAAACATGACCGCAGAAGCATTCGCATCCTTGTCGCGTACAAAATCTGCCCCACTATAACCATAACTTTCTTCCCCGCCAAAGACATAAAATGTAGAATGCTTCAGACGAAGTTCACGAGATTCCTGATCGGTAAGCTCCGTATATTTTTTGTTTTCTGGTAACGGGACAAGGGATTCGTATTTACGCAGTTTTTGTCCGATATATTTAAACCCGGTGAGGGTATTCACACAGCGGATACCATATGCATTTGCGATCGCTTCCAGAAGATCAGTCGTGACAAATGTTTTGATAAAGGTCGCATTTTGCCGGTTATTTTCATGGATCACTCCGGATTCAGACAATTTATGGATGCGATAATACCCGATCAAGGCAGCAATCTGGTTGCCGGTAAGCAATTCCAGTTCCCCGGTGGAAGCACGATAGGCGACGCCCATTCGATCCGCATCCGGGTCGGTGCCAATGACCAGATCGGCCGACACTTCATCCGCAAGTTTCATTGCAAGAGAAAGCGCTTCCGCATTTTCCGGGTTCGGGGACTGGACGCTGGGAAAGCGCCCGTCATGCGCATCTTGTAATTGAACGGTCTGACAGGAAAGCCCCAGACGCTTGAACATCGGGATGGTGATGATCCCACCTGTTCCGTGGATCGACGTGAAAATGACAGACAGGTTATTTTGTTCCCGTACCATTTCAGGATCCATCAAAAGCGATTCTAGTCGGTCCATATACGTCTGGTCGATTTCGTGATCAAGAACATGGATGGTTCCGAGGTTTTCCTGCGTAACTGATGGAAATTCATCAGAGATGACCGCATTGACTTTTTCGATGATTCCGCTGGCATGGGGTTCAACGACCTGGGCACCATCGGAGAAATAAACTTTGTATCCGTTGTCATGCGGCGGATTATGACTTGCGGTGATCACAACGCCTGCAGACGCCTGGAGGTAGCGGACCGCAAAGGAAAGTTCAGGAGTGGAACGTGGTCCTTCAAATAAATAAACATCCAGACCGAGCTGGCTCGCAACCTGGGCGGCAAGGCGGGAGAAATCTTCTGAAAAGTGACGGGTATCGTGTGCAATCACCAAAGACGGTCGCTTGCTGCCGGGTGCTGCGTGGGTCCGGTGATATTCCAGCACATATTGGGATAGACCTTGCGTTGCTCGCGAAATATTAAAATTGTTCAGCGCATTGGTTCCGACACAGGGGAATTGGGGACGGTCAAGTGCGGTCCGGGTGCCGGATTCTGCTGCGGTCACGATTTTTCCAATAGAACGCCCACGCAGTCCACCTGTCCCGAATGCCAGAGTTTTGAAAAAACGATCATTCAGTTCTTCCCATGCTGCCAGCGTCACCAGTTCCTGGATACTTTCGGACACAAGGGGGGATTGACTGCGTTCTAAAAGTTGACGGATATGGAGGGCCGCTTCAGGTAAAAGTTTTTTTGCCTCGACAGCGGATTCGATTGTGTTGAAAAAATTGGAATTCATGAATTATATTAACGGTCAATAGATTCTATTATTATGCGTTCAGGAGCGGATTGCAAACCATCGTTCGAACAAGTTTTAGCCGCCTGGGAAAGGCGGAAGCGATGGATTGCAGCCGATACCGATGCTTATCGCCTTCTGGATGAAGCCGGAGATGGGGTCCCCGAGGTCGAAATTGACCATTATGCCGGGAGATGGGTCGTGGCGACGCGTAATGGAAAATGCCCGGATTGGCTAAAGGAATATGACTGGCCGGGCGTAAAGGCAATTTATTGGAAATCACTGGATCCGTCAGAGAAATTACCCCCACGCTGGGTGTGTGGAGAACAGGTGACAGAACCCTTTGTGGTGCGCGAAAATGGTCTGAAATTCGAAATTTCTTTCCAGACAGGGTATTCCCAGGGGATTTTTCTGGACCAGAGGCTGAATCGCAAATGGGTCATGGAGCATTCCCGCGGCTTAAGTGTCTTGAATTGTTTTAGTTATACCTGTGGATTTGGAATGGCTGCGGCTGCCGGGGGAGCAGATCGGGTGATCAATTTAGATTTGTCTAAACCGTATCTGGAGTGGGGAAAACGAAATTATCATCTCAACGGACTGCCGGTCCGGGATCAGGATTTTATTTATGGGGATACTTTTGACTGGTTAAAACGATTTGCACGGCAGGGGAAAAAGTTTGGTGGGATTATCCTGGATCCACCGACTTTTTCCCGTTCGAATAAAGACCAGAAACGACATGTTTTTCGTGCGGAGAAAGATTTGGGAGAATTGGTACGAGTCGCGATGGAGGTGTTAGAGGAAGGGGGGTGGATGTTTGTTTCGACAAATTGCCGGATCCTGACAGAGCACCGGTTTTTGCGACTGGTGGAAGCCGGGATGATCAGTCAGGCAGAACCTGAAATAAAGGTATTGCAAATGTCACCGGAATTTTGCGGGCGAAATTATCTGAAAGCATGCCTCGCCTGGAAAATTTAGGAGCGCGGTGATATGTCCTGCCCGTTACCCATAAATATTTTAAGCATTTCACATCATTCTTGTCCAAAACCAACATGCCTTTGTGTGAAATAGGTTATTCTATTTTCTTTTCAAAAGAAATTTAAATGCTTTAAATGGGGAGAAAGCTAAACACCATTGACAGATCAACATAAAATGTGGCGAATGTTTTATAATGGAGTGGGAGAAGTTCCATTCCATGAATAAAACGGAAACGGTTTCATTTGGAAAAAAGGTAGGGCTACTTTCTCCTCTGAGAGTGGCAGAGTATCGCTCGCTTTGGCTGACCACGGGGATTTCTATGATAGGGGGGCAAATGCAGATCGTGGCGGCGGGGTGGTTTATGACTTCGCTCACGACTTCGGCGTTTATGATTGGGCTGGTACAGGCGGCTTCCAGTGCTTCGTTTTTAATTTTGGCTCCCTTTGCCGGGGTGATGACCGATTTGTTTAATAAGGGAAAAATTTTACTCTTCACGCAGGGGTATTTATTTTTATCGACATTATTGTTAGCCTTTTTGACCTATCAGGAGAAGCTGATGGCCTGGGGGTTATTGGGGTTTCTTTCCGCAGCAGGGGTTGCAACCGCATTTTATAGTGTGTGCTGGCAAACGATGGTACAGGAAAAGTTGCCTCGGCATTTACTGAGTCCGGCCGTTTCCTTGAACAGTATTAATGCGAATGCGGCCCGGAGTATTGGTCCGGCCATTGGGGGGGGGCTGATCACGTTAGCCGGTCCGGCTGCCGTTTTTCTCATCAATGCTTTTTCTTTTTTACCTCTCATCTGGGTAGCGCTGAAGCAAAAACCGGAGCGTGTGAAGAAAACATCCTCTGGTCGCCCTGTATGGCAGACATTAAAGCAGGGATGGAAATATGTCTGTGTGCATCGACTATTGGCCCTATTGATCTGGCGGTATATGATTTTTGTGGCTGCGAGTACTTCGGTGCTGGCACTTTTACCCTTTATTGTCAGGTTTAAATTACAACTGGATGCAGATGGATTGGGGATTTTATTTTCCGCGTTCGGCGTAGGATCGATCATTGGTATTTTATTGTCTCAGACCTTTCAACAGCGATTCGGGACCGAGCGGACCAGCCAGTTTGTGATGTTGATCTCTGCAGTTGCGGCGATTGTAATGGCGTTCAGTGGGTATTTATGGCTGAGTGTGATTGCTATGGGGCTGGCAGGATTTGGCCGATTTCAAGTCGGGCTTTGTTATAATGTTTGTGTTCGGATGTGCGTCCCAAATCGGGTATTCGGACGTGTGTTTTCTTATTATCAAATGGCGATTCAGGGTGGGAGCGTACTGGGAGGTGCCTTGTATGGAGCGTTTGCTTCCGCATTCGGAGTCATCATTGCATTGAATATTGCAGGACTCACTCTCCTGCTTTGTTTCGTGATGGCACTCCGCCACCCCCTTCCCTCTCCGCGTAAGGATTAATGAGATCCAAAATGTTACGGGTAACATTTGTATTACTTGTAACAGGAAATAAAAATTCATTACTGTGACGAGGAAGAACATTTTAAAAAGGTTAGTACTAGAATAATGCACGATTCTCACTCTCAAAATGAAAAGCAACGTTTTCCGGGCTATCAGGGAATCTGGTATGCTCTGGGGCAGAAGTCGGAATATGGAGATAAATATTCTGGAGGGTTAGGGACCTATACGGCGAACCATGTTCCGGTAGCAGTGTATGCGGAACAGGTGAATCGTACTTATTTTGTCTATGGGGGAACTTCTCCTCAGGGATCTGGGGCGCTGTCGATTATGGTTTCGTATTATGATCACCAAAGCGGGCAATGCCCGGCTCCGGTGGAGGTGTATCGGGATGAAACAGTGAATGATCCGCATGATAATGCTTCTTTGCAAATTGATCGGCATGGATTTATCTGGATTTTTAAAAGCGGGCGCGGGCAGCGTCGGCCAGGGCTGATTTTTCGGAGTAAAATGGCATGGGAAATTGCTGTCTTTGATTTGAAACACAGCCTTGAGATGACGTACCCGCAGGTTTGGTATTCGGCAGATCATGGCTTTTTTGTATTGTTTACCAAATATACAGCGGGGCGGGAACTTTACTGGATGTCGAGTGAGGATGGAGAAAAGTGGACAGAGGGTGGAAAGTTGGCTGGCATGGGGGGGCATTATCAGGTGAGTGGACAGGGAAAAGATCGTTTTGGAACATTTTTTAATTATCATCCTGGGGGAAAAGTGGATCAACGAACAAACCTGTATTATCTGGAAACATTTGACCGGGGGCGGACCTGGCAGACAGCAGGCGGACAGGTGTGTCCACTTCCTTTAAAGGAAATTCACAATGAAGCATTAGTTTTTCCGTATGAGGAAGAAGGGCGATTAATGTATACCTGTGACTTGAATTTTGATGCATCCGGGAATCCCATTTTATTATATATCACCAGTACCTTTGCATTGCCCGGTCCGGAGGGAGGCGCTCGGGAATGGACCATTGCCCATTGGAAAAATAATCAGTGGACACGGCATGTGGTCACACAATCCACCCATAATTACGATATGGGGAGTTTATATGTGGATGAGGAGGTATGGACCATTATTGGGCCGACCAAGCCCGGTCCACAGTATTTTGGAACAGGTGGGGAAATCGTGATCTGGCGGAGTCGGGATGAAGGGAGAACTTGGGACATGTATAAGGAATTGACGTGTGACAGTGTGAGAAATCATTCCTATGCGCGAAGACCGTTGAATGCGAGAGATCCCTTTTATGTTTTCTGGGCGGATGGAAATTCGGATGAGTTGAGTGCGTCGTGTTTGTACTATTCCGATTCAGAAGGGCGACAAGTGGTGACATTGCCTTATTGGATTTAGAGCAATTTAAGTAAACCTATAGCCATTTGACGGGTCTATTTTGGGTCTGACTTTGTCGGCATCACTCTGCGTATCGTTTTGATACTCTTGAGTTTCAGCCTTCGCGTCAGACTCAAAATATCCTCCGTCTCGGTGCCCATATTTTTACTTAAAATGCTCTAGTATTTCAAAAAACAGATCAAGAGGTTCTGGGGGTGAAAAAAGGGGGGGCTATGATTGTGAGTCGAGTGGGGGACGATTACGCCAGGTGGTTTCTACTAGGAGGGTTTTGGGGTGTGCGGGGATTCCGTATTGGGCGTGATGGAATTGTGAAACGAGAAGTTCGACTGCTGCGGTTCCGAGTGCGTCGGGTTGTGCCATGAGGCCGGGGACAGGGACATGAGGGGCTTCATGGATGGCTAATGCGATAAACTCCAGCATTTCAGGAACTTTATAACCTGCTTTAAGGAGAAGATGATAAAAAAAAGTGCTACTGCCGATAAGGGCATCGGGCTTCCATCGATGGATCCAGTCGAGAAATAAGTTTGTCTGGGATTTGTTGCCGACAAAACAGGGGATTTGCTGGGATGAGGGGAAATGCATGGTTTGTGTATGAAAAGCGCCATGCCACAAATGATTCATGCGCAAGTCCGTTTTTTTAAGCAGGCAACAACCGATGCGACGATAGCCTTTCTTACGCAGTCGCTCAATGGCCAGGAGCATAGAGCGAGTATGATCGGTGCAAACACGATGCAATCGCGGTGAGGAAAGACTATATCCTAAACTCACTGCCGCAAATGGGGTCCAGTCTATATTTAATAATGTTGCTTTGGGGCTATCCATGGGAGAAATAATAAGCCCAAGAATTCCTCGGGAACGTAAAATTCTGGTGGAGGCAGAGGGGTTTTCTTTGAGTTCTTTCATGGTGATGGAAATAAGCTCATACCCAAGGTTATGTGCGGTTTCGCGGCTCCCCCTGAGAAGATGGGTGTAAAAAAAACTTTTTAAAGAATCAATGTCTTGATGAAACGTATGGACGAGTCCGATACATGCGTTGGAATGAGACGAGCGGCTGGTTTTGAGCCGTGTGGTATATATAGAAATAAAAGGATCCGGGGTATATCCCAGTTGATCAAGAGCGGATTGAATACGTTCTTTGGTTTTAGGTGAGACCATGTGGGGGAAACGAAGCATGCGGGAAACCGTCATTTTAGATACCTGCGCGAGAACAGCGACATCCGCAAGAGACGGCTTGCGGGAATTCCGGGGAGAGGGAGTATGCGGATCATGCGTATCCATAAAAAAACAGTATGAAAGAAGAATGAAAAAAATAAAAGGAAAAGGGAGTTGGCAATTTAGTTTTGAAAGTATGTGAAATGATGAAAAATTAAGAAATCCTGCTGGACAGGATAGGGGGAGCGAAAGGGATAGTGAGAGGATGGATCTGATAGCAAAAGTATATTCAGCGGCGGTATGCGGGGTGGACGCGTACCGGGTAGAGATAGAAGTGCATGGGAGTGGGGGGATGAAAAATGAGATGGTGGTTGTGGGGCTGCCGGATGTGGCGGTGAAGGAAAGTCGTTATCGGGTGACATCGGCGATTCAGAATAGCGGGTTGAGATGGCCGCAAGGGAAGATCACTATTAATCTGGCACCGGCAGATGTACGGAAAGAAGGTCCGAGTTTTGATCTGCCGATTGCGGTAGGGTTACATTGGGTGCAGGAAAAATATCCGCGGCAACTGCTGGAGCAATGTTCGGTGG
This sequence comes from uncultured Chthoniobacterales bacterium, assembly GCA_934667795.1. Classification (GTDB taxonomy): domain Bacteria; phylum Verrucomicrobiota; class Verrucomicrobiia; order Chthoniobacterales; family CAKUMP01; genus CAKUMP01. Next base: position 12,417 of record CAKUMP010000039.1, read on the forward strand.
TGGGGGAACTGGCGCTGACAGGAAAAGTGCGCCCGGTAAAAGGTGTGTTATCGATTGCGGTAGAAGCCAAAGCGAGTGGGCATCAGATGTTGATTGTGCCGGAAGAAAATGCGCAGGAAGCGAGCCTGGTTTCAGGCCTGGATGTGTATGGGGTCAAAAATTTGCAGCAGACGATTCAGTTGTTACTGACAGGAAATGGCGTGGAAAAAGCAGCTGAAGGAACGGAGAGATTATGTCATGATCTGGAGAATATAAAAGACGATTTTCGGGATGTAAAAGGACAGGAAACCGCGCGGCGTGCGGTGGAAGTCGGGGTTGCGGGGAATCATCATTTATTACTGATGGGGAGTCCTGGGGGAGGGAAATCGATGCTGGCGCGGAGAATCCCTTCGATCATGCCACCGATGGGATTGGAAGAAGCGATTGAAGCTACGCGGATTCATAGTG
>CAKUMP010000040.1 GCA_934667795.1 uncultured Chthoniobacterales bacterium
GAGGCAGCGGAGGAGCAGGCGGTAATGGTGGCAACGGTGGATGGTTCTTTGGCAATGGCGGAAATGGTGGTGCTGGTGGGGAAAATAGTTTTGAATCGGAAGGATATGTGAAGATTACGGGTGCCGACTCGACCTGGACGATAGGAAAAAGTTTAGATCTGGGAACAGGTGAACAAGGAGGACTACGCATTTCTGATGGGGGAAAAGTGATTGTAACTGAACAGATAGATGTTGGAATGAACGGAATCCTGCATATTGAAGAGGGAGGAAGACTGGAAAGTGGAAGTTTTGAATCGCAGGGAGAAGTCCTTATTTCTGGAACACTTGTCGTGGAAGAAGGTGGGATGGTGATTCAGTCCGGTGGTATTCTTGGCGGCGCAGGAACTCTGGAAGGGGATTTAATATTGGAAACAGGAGCTCTATGGGTATTCGACCTTGCTCATACATTGACCGTCACGGGAAGTGTCAGTCTGGATACCCATTTTGGGATTGATGATTTACTTCAACTGGATGCATCCATCGCGTTGGGGACTTATACGCTGATTGATGGAAGCACTACCGATTTTGCCTCATTGGGGTTAGAAAACTGGGGAATAGAAAATGCCTATGCGATCGGTGGTGGGAAATTTGCTTATTTTCATTCGGGGAGTTTGAAAATGACGATTATCCCTGAGCCAGGAAGTTTACTTTTGCTGGGATTGGGGGCAGGAATTTTGTGGTGCCGACGTAGATATTGAAAAATCCAGGAGCACCCCTTTTACGCAAAGACATTTTATTGATGATTACCAACAGTCCAGAAGCGACGATGGACGATTTACTTTTGTCTGGCTAGCCGTCTTTGAGGATGACAGATTAGTCCACTTAACTTATGAGAAGAGAATATGAAATCTCCCCTCAGATTAACAGACTAAGTTTTGTAGCAAAACGCTTGCCTGCCTACTGTCGAAATTAACAACAAACAATTGTTTAAGCGTTTCGTTACCATACTCTGTTCTTGACGAGTACCTCGATAGGCGATTAGCTGGTTTCAAACATTTGGCAGAATAATGAATTTTTTTCCTGATGATATTACCGAAGCACAAATTACCTGTGCCTTACGATTTGACGGGTATAAATATGCAGAATCCAAAGGTAAGGAATTAGCGCAATTTAGTAGATCTGTTGTTAAAACGTTGAATTTTTATAATGTTCAAGAAGATAACTTTACTGCATTTTTTGCATTACAACGATTTCTATTCAAGTGGGGAGGGGAGCGTAATACAAAATATTCAGAAGAGCATATCGCATTCGATTTGCTTTTTCTCCATCTTTATAAGTTAGAGGTACCGTCTTGCTTTGCAAATCAAGGATATGTCTCACGCTGGAATCGAGACTTTAAGGACTCCGCAGAAACGACGGCTGCCTTTGTGCGCAATACTTTCAGGCGAAAGGGAGAGGGACCGAAAGTCGTATAAATTTTAAATTCACAATTCGTCTTTGAGGATAGAAAAGACTTTGGTACCGGTCATGACGCCGTGGAATTTTTCGGAGCCTGGTCCGGTTGCGGCGATGACGGTGTCTTTTTGTTCCTGGAGTGAGGCGTCGGGTTTCCCGAGTGCGACGATGAGGGTTTTGTCGCCGGCGTATTTACGCGCGACTTTGATACAGCGATCGAGATAGAGGGTGGAATCACCGGGTTTGGAAGGCTTTTGTTGATTATCGGGAGACGGAAAGGCGTGGGGTTCCACGTTTACGATGAGCAAATACCCGCGTGGGTTATATTGCAGGAGGCGGATCGCATGGCGAAGGACATCGTGCAGCCAGATGTTTTTTTGGTCACTGATTTCATTTTTGCTCGTGACCTGGAGGTTATCGAAAACCGCGACGAGTTTGGGAGGGCGCCAGAATGGGGAATTTTCCAGATCTGCAATATTTTTTGGGAGAGAATAATGGTTTTCCTGTAATTCCTGAAAAAGGTTTCGACCATCGTCGCGGAAACCGCCCTCCGAAACGGGAAGAAAGCCGAGGGAACCACGTCCGATGGCAAGATCCACGCGTTGGAGATCCACCAGTTGGCTGAGGATTTCCTGGGAGCGGGTGGCATCGCCGTGGTTGGCATAAAATGCGCTGACCCATGGCGTGGACAACTCGGCATTCGTGAGAATTCCGGTGACACGTTTTTTGTTTTTTGCTTCATCAAGAAGCGTTTTGAGTGGATGTCCGGACTGGTTCAGGGAAAGACGGTTAATGCGGCCCGAAGAGCCCGTTGCAATAGAGGTTGCATAAGCCGCTGCATCGGGAATCGAGGAGTCTTTGGGTTTATGAGAAAGCAAGGCGATGGCAGACATCGTATCGAGACTCAACTCGCGCAGGCTTCCGTCGGAAAGTTGACGGGCTTCCGCCATCAATTGGTTGTCGAGACCATCTGCAAGTAAAATAATCACGCCGAACGGGCGAGATGTGACCCAGAAATTATAATAGAAAGACGTGAGCGCGAGGAATCCAAGAAATAAAACTCCAGCAAGAATCTTGTTGCGCAGTTTCATGTAAGGGATAGTAGGGATAGAGGATTCACGGTGCACGCCGCCATTCCAGGTCGGGTCAATAGATTCGATGGTTTATCAGTACAGGACAAGCCTTTTTTTGATAATAAAATCGATAGATACTGAGCCCCGATACCTGGTTCGGCGTATATAACGGTTATTCGTGTATTATAAACGTGCGATTAACGTACGGGTTATGGAGTAATGTTGAGCAATGTTCATGGACCGGGATTATATTTAATTATTTTTCCCGGTAAATGATCCGCGCTTTTGTGTCATCGTAAGGAGACATTTCGATTTCGACACGGTCTCCTGGAACGATTCGAATAAAATGTCGCCGCATTTTTCCAGAAATGTGGGCCAGGACCTTGCTTCCATTGGGCAAGCCGACCCGAAACATGGTTCCGGGCAAAACGTCCGTCACTACTCCCTGCATTTTTATCGGTTCCTCTTTCGCCATAGGGGAACAAGGATAGCGTGAGATTTTGTTTTGGCAACCATTAGCTTTTAAAAAAAGAAGAAAAATGAAAAAAATTGCGCAGATGGTTAAAAACAATCGAATTTAGCATGAAAACTGCGTAAGAATAGGGAACAATGAGTTACTATTTTTGGCCGACAGATCTGCATGGTCGGGATAAGTTTGGTTTGAAAGGGCGAGGATTGGCGGAATTACAGATGGCAGGGTTTCTGATTCCGCAATGGTTTGTCATTCCCAGTGAGGGGTTTTATTCGAGTTTAGGGGATGAGGAATATTCATTGATCCAGTATGCGCAGGAAACACGGACGCTGCCTGCCATGCAGTTGAGTTTTCAGTTATCGCATCATTTGCATCAGGATGTGTTGCGTGCGATGAAAGAATTATGTCCTCGTGGGGAGCGTGTGGCGGTGCGGCCATCGGTCGTAGGGGAGGCGAAGGAAGAGCAATTGGTGCGTCCCTTAATGGAAAGTTATTTGTTTTTATTACCGGAAGAGGTTGCACGGGGGATTCGGCGGGTCTGGATTCGGGGATTTCATGAAAATGTCGTGGACGCACGAAAACGGGCAGGGCTTCCGCCTTTGCCGAAAGCGCCCGCTGTGATTGTTCAACGGATGCTGGATCCGGAGTTTTCAGGAAAAGCGATGACGGCTGACCCTGCAAGCGGGCGTCGCGGAGTCACGGTCGTGGAAGCGATCTATGGATTATCGACAGCGATTGCCACCGGCCTGACCAAGGGCGATAGCTATCGGCTAAACCGTTATGGCGAAATCCTGGAACGCCATATTGAACAAAAGAAAGTGGCGCATCGCTGTAGTGCGACTTCCGAAACCGGAGTAGAGGCAGTAAAAGTAGATGATGCGCAGCAGAGCGCTCCCGTTTTAACGGATAGCCTGATCCGTCAGGTCGCAGAACTGGCGCGGAAGGCAGCCATCTTTTTTGGGGTACCACAGGAAATCGAGTGGGCGTGGTCAGATGGGAAACTGTATTTGTTATCGAGTCGGGATCTAGTGGAAGTGATGGAACTGCCGGATCCGGATGCGCCGGTGGTACGTTATACGGCGGATCGGTATGTGGATGATTATGTAGGCGTGGTGACTCCTCTGACGCATTCGCTGGTGCGGCGGCGTGAATTAGGGAGGATGAAAGCGGTAGGACAATTATATGGGGTGTTTGAAGATCCGACGAACAAAATTGGGCGTTACGCAATGGATGTGGTGTCACTGATTGATAATCGATTATTTTGCAATCAGGAGCGGTTGTTGCGTGTCATTGAGCAATTCAAAGGGGTGCGTCCGGTTTTTTTCAAAGAGGAAAATTCGGGAGAAAAGGGTGGGAAAAAAGAGAGCCTGGCGGGGGCAGACCGTTTGGGCGCACTTTATCGTGCTTACAAGATGGAAAAACTGGTTGCCAGGGAGTTAAAGCCGAAAAGCCTGCCGTTTGCAGATATGCGGATCGATGAATTGTTGCCGATGTTGCATCAGTTTATCTCCCTGTGGGATCGATTTCACTTAAGTATGGGAGGATTGAAACTGGCGCAAGAACTGGTAAAAATTGCGACGGTGCGACGGCTGGAGCGTTGTGGGTTGGAAGCGGGTGAGGCCGTGCTTGGGGAATTGGTTGTGGGGTTGGAGAAATCGGTTTATGTCCAGCAGTTACAGGAATTGAAAAAAATTTCGCAAAAAGTGTGTGAAGATGAAGGCCTGTTCCAGATATTGCGCGAAGGGGATGCGGTGAAGTCCCAGGGGGAAATTGCGAAACATCCGGAATTGCAGGCATTGATCGATCGTTATCTGGAAAAATACGGCGTCATTCGCCCGGGTGCCCATTTGATAGAATCGCCGATGTTACAGGAGCATATTTCCTGGCTGTATGGCGCGATCGTGCGGCTGGAGAAAAATGCCTTTGAAGAAATGGTCGCAGAAGCCGGTGAAACCGAGAACCCATCACGCCGGATTTCAGGACTGACATTAGCATCGGCCGTGAAAAACCATCCCTGGCATCGGAATGTCGTGAAATGGAATATCTGGTTTTTGAAACGTGCTTTGGTAGCAGAATATCGGATGCGTTTTACGGAAGCCAGGTTGCTGGCATGGGGGAAAGAAATTATCAATGAAATCGGACGACGTTTTAAGGCAATTGGGGTACTGGAAAACCCGGAGGATGTACATTTTTTCACGATTTGGGAAATTGTGGAGCAGATGCATGGAAGTGGCGCCACAAATGAAGTCAATGCGCAGATTCATCAGCGGAAGTCAGAATATTTAAAACATAAGAAAAAGACCGAAGGCAGCCGTGCGTATGGATTAAATACCCGTGCACCTGTGTGTATGCGTGGGATCCGTGAATGGGATACCTTGGAAGTGAACAAGAAAGCGGTTAAAATTAAAGGACAGGCAGGAACCGGCGGATTAAAACGGGGGAAAATTCGTTTTTATGACCCTGAAGATGAAACAGAATTGAAAAAAGGGGATATTCTGGTGGTGCGCGGCGCAGACGAAGGGTACGCATTATTACTGGCCGGATTAAATGGCGTGATTTGTGAAAGTGGAAGCCTGGATGCCCCCCTGTTACATTTAGGCAAAGCACTCGGAATAAGTGTCATTGTGGGAGTACGCGAAGCATACTCCTGGTTAAAAGCCGGAGACCTCGTGGAAATAAATGGAGGAAATCAAGAAATCCGACGCATCTCCGGCAAAGTCTGAACGGAACCACAGAATACATAAAAAAACAAGTTCTCTGTGGTTGAGAATTTTCTGTGGATAGGGCATAGTGGTCGCATGGACAAATTGATGGAGGATCCGGTGTTCGCCATGGCGTGCGAGCAGTTTGATGAAGTTGCTGATTTATTGGAGCTGCCGCAGACGCTTCGGGAACGTACCAAGTGGCCGAAACGGGTTATTTCTGTGAGTATTCCTATCAGGATGGACGATGGGAGGGTAAAGGTCTTTGCCGGGCATAGGGTGCAGCATCATTTGACTTTAGGACCGACCAAAGGCGGCTTGCGTTATAGTAATCAGGTGTCGATTGGGGAAGTGGCGGCACTAGCGATGTGGATGAGTTGGAAATGTGCGCTGGCAGGGCTGCCATACGGTGGAGCTAAGGGGGGGATTCATTGTGATCCTTTTGTGTTGAGTCCGGGAGAACTGGAACGGCTGACCCGACGCTATACCGATGAAATGATCCCATTTATCGGGCCTCATGTAGATGTAATGGCTCCGGATATGGGAACAAATGAACAGACGATGGCGTGGATGATGGATACGTATTCCGCTCATGCCGGGCACTCTGTTCCAAGTATTGTCACCGGGAAACCTGTGATTCTGGGGGGCTCGTTAGGGCGTCGGGAAGCAACGGGACGTGGCGTGGCATTTGTGACAAATCGGGCGATGGAAGTACTCGGGATTTCCACCGGCGCACGTATTATTGTCCAGGGATATGGAAATGTGGGGAAATATGCTGCTCATGCTCTGGCAAGTTATGGCGCGAAAATTGTGGGGATCGGCGATTTCTCGGGGGCAATTTATAATAAAAATGGCTTGAACCTGGAAAGCGTGAACCAACACATAGGTGCAAATCGTATTCTGGAAGGATATACAGAAGCGGAATGGATCACGAATGAAGAACTGCTGGAGCTGGAATGCGATGTGTTGATCCCGGCCGCTGTGGAACGCGTGATTCATGGACAGAATGCCGGAAAATTAAAATGCCGGATTCTGGCAGAAGCCGCAAATGGCCCCACGACTCCGGAAGCAGATAAAATCCTCAGAGAACGCCAGGACGAAATTTTTGTCATTCCCGATATTCTTTGCAACTCCGGTGGCGTCATTGTGAGCTATTTCGAATGGGTCCAGGATTTGCAAAATTTTTTCTGGTCAGAAGCAGAAGTTTATGACCGTCTGTACCGCATGCTCCAGTCCGGATTTGATCAGGTGGTGAAAGAAGCAAAACTGCGCGGCGTCAGTCATCGCATGGCCGCAATGGCACTCGGTGTACGAAAAGTTGCCGATGCAAAAGCCGCCAGAAGCCTTTTTCCTTAATTCATTACGAATTACGAATTACGAAAAGAATTAGAGTTGACGGACGCTTAGTTTAATTTACATTTAACGTGTTTAACTAAATATGGAGCAATTTTTATGAGTCAGAATGCAAGAAAAGTAAATCCCAATGCGGAAGAATTAGCGGATATTTTGATGGTCCTGCAGCGGAAATTTTTAATGAATCTGTTGCTGGAATTGAGTCGGAAAAATGTTTCGTTTGCGCAATTTTCGTTGCTGGGATATCTGGGGCAGGAAGACACGTTGACGATGTCCCAGATTGCAAAGAAAATGGGGCATACGACAGCTGCAGCGACAGGATTAGTGGATCGTCTTGAGGGGATGAAATATATCCAGCGACTGGGGGATCCGGCGGATCGTCGGAAAGTACTGGTAAAGATCACCAGAAAAGGAAGTGCACTGGTGCAGGATATTCAACAGGATCTGGTCTGTAACTTGAGTGATGTACTGGATATTCTGGCGCCGGAAGAACAAGCCATGTGGTTGCAGATTTATCGAAAAATTTTTGACTATGTACACGAACTTGGTTGTACAAAAGGTGAGTGAAGGTTTGAGTTGCAGAAAGAATTTACATGATAGTATTTTGCCAAAAAAGCTGTGGTTATAACAGGGGCCGCATCAGAGGGACATTTATGAGAATAAGAAAATTTGCGGGGATACTGTGCGGGGTGGTACTTGCAGGAGGGGTATGTGGGCTGCCGAGCGGAATCGCTTCGGAAGTAAAGGGGATGCGGGAAGTGCGGTTGGAAGGGGATATGAAACTAACCCTCGAAGGGGCGGTGGATATTGCATTAAAACAAAATCCCCAGATCCTGGAAGCGCAGAAAGAAATTGAACGCGTCTATGGATTATATATGGAGGTGCGTGCGGAGGCACTGCCGAAAGCAAGTATTCTGGCAAGTTATAGTCAACAGGATGAAGCCTTGTCTGCCGGGGGCGGACTGGCAGAATTATTTGGAGGCGGCGGAAATCAGGATAAATCCTGGAGAGTTGCATTGCAGGGGACACAGGTACTGTACGCAGGGGGACAGGTTCGTGGCGCATTAAATATTGCTAAACATGAATTAGATGCCGCTAAGTTTCAGTTACAGAATGTGGTGGACCAGGTGATTGAGCTGGTGAGGACACAGTATTATGAAACATTGCGAAATCGCGCATTGATTGAAGTTCAGGAAGAATCGGTTGAATTGCTGACGGAAGAACTGCGCGACCAGCAATCACGTTTTGATGCCGGAACGGTGCCACGGTTTAACGTATTGCGAGCGGAAGTGGAACTGGCGAACGTGCAACCGATGTTGATTCGTGCAGAAAACAACTATCGTATTTCGTTATTGAATCTGGCGAAGACACTGGGGATGGATTACGACCGTTCCAGAAAAGCGATGGTTCCTTTTGAGGTTGTCACAGAATTTGATTTAACGGATGTGACCCTGGAGTTAGCGGATGCGATGGCGATGGCATTAGAGCGGCGGGCATTTTTGAAAGCGCAGCGTCAGCAGATTTTATCTCAATCGGAACAGGTGAAAGTTGCTTTCAGTGGGTATTTACCTCGATTGGAAGCGAATGCGGGATACGAGGTGAGAAACGATCAATTCAGCAACAACCTGGATGATACACTGGATGGATGGTTTTTTGGGGTGCAGGGGAACTGGAATATTTTTGATGGATTTGCAACGGCCGGAAGGTTGAAGCAGGCACGCGCCGCATTGCAGAGTGCGGTGATTCGATATGAAGATTCTGTAAGACAAGTGGAACTCGAAGTTCAGGAAGTTTATTCCCGTTTACAGGAAGCACGCGAATTGATTGCGAGTCAACAGAAAAACGTCGAGCAGGCGACTGAAGCTTTGCGGCTTTCCCGCGAACGTTTGTCCGCCGGCGCAGGCACTCAATTGGATATCCTGGATGCACGCGTAGCATTGACTCGGGCGCAAACAACCGAACTCGAAGCAAAATTTGATTTTGCCCGTGCGAAAGCGCAATTTTATCGGGTAACCGCTGTGGATACCGATTATGATGAAGTCTTTGAAGATCCGTTGAGTAAGCAGCGTAGAAGACTCTGGAAACAAATGGATTCACGCGTAGAAGAATTGATTCGTGAATTGAAAAAAGAAGATTCCGGAAAACACTCTACGTCAGAACAAGAAGTTGCACTGGAAGCGGAGTTGTCTTCACACAGGAAATAAAATGGTTTTTGCAGGGAATAAATTTTGCAGGGAATAAATTTAAAAAACAAGAAAACCACACATGTCACTACGCAATACGCAGAAGGAGCCTTTCGCCTGGGAGCATCAATTTGGAGGCTTGAGCCGGATACGTGGAATTGTCCATGGATTCACCGGGCGGATTCCTGGGGTGGATTGTGTGGGGAATAAGGAAGAAGTCATCCCGCGGCTGGAGACGAGTTATCGGAAAGTCGTGAAACGGCTGGTGGGGGATGAAGAGAAGGTGATATTAGCGGAGCAGGTGCATGGAGACGGGGTTGCGATGGTGAAAGATGCGACTGGCTGGAAGAATCCTTTGCAGGGGGTGGATGCGATCGTGACTGCGGAACGGGGGGTGTGTCTGGGGATTATGGTTGCGGATTGCGCTGCTGTTTATTTAGTCGATACCATCACCGGAGTCATCGGGCTGGTGCATTCGGGGAAAAAAGGGAGCCAGATGGGAATAGTGGGAAAAACCATACAGGTCATGGTCAGCCATTACGGCGCAGCGCCTCGGCGGATGCTCGCATTTATTTCTCCCTGTGTTCGACCACCCCGATACGAAATCGATTTTGCAGCGAAAATTCGCAATGATTTATATGAAATCGGAGTGGAAGAAGTTTTGGATTGCGGGATTTGTACCGGTTCTAATTTGCAGCGTTGGTATAGTTACCGGATGGAAGACCGGGCGAATGATGGCATTTTTGGCTTTAAAATAAATATGTTTGTTCCGAAACGGAAATTTGATCCTGAGATTCAGGAAATGATGGATCTGGAACAGCCGTATAGTCCGGAACTGGATCAAGACCTGGAGAATTTGCGAAATCTAAATGCCTGGTTTGGGAGTCATCGATTGATTCGTTATTATGCGAAACAATGGTTGAAACAGATTCCGGAAGGGGAAATGATACAGGTGCTGGATCTGGCAACCGGGGGCGGAGACATTCCGCGATTATTAGTGGATATGGCAAGAGCGGCAAACCGGAAAATCCGGATTCGGGCGATCGATTTTCAACAAAGTACTCTGGAGATCGCCCGAGCGGTATCTCATCAATACCCGGAAATTGAATATTGTCTGGGCGATATTCGGGAATATGACACGGAGGACCATTTCCATATCGTTTTTTGTAATCTGGCATTACATCATTTTAGTGAAGAGGATGCGGTTCGGATTTTAAAACGCGTGCGGAAATTGAGTTCGGGATATGGGCTGGTCAGTGATTTATCGAGAGACTGGTGGGGGATCATCAGCGTGTATTTTATTACTGCAACTTTGTTTCGGGAAGAAATGACCGTACATGACGCACGCCTATCGATAAGACGGGCATTTTCCGGAGAGGAATTCAAAAAAATCGCTGAGCTGGCGGGCTGGCCTCCGGTGCAGCATGACGAATTTTTATTTTCCCGTCAGGCACTCTGGTTTCAGCCGGAAGAGAGGGAAGATGCCTGTGAACAGAGAAAATGAACCGTGTTTTGCCCAAAAACATAGACAATGAAGACAGAATCGGGCAAGTTTAGAGATAGACATGAACTTGTTTGATATAATTGTCGATAAAATTTCCCGCCATCCCAAACGCATTGTGTTTCCGGAGGGAACAGAACTGAAGGTACTGCAAGCTGCAAGACGATTTGCAGATTTGAAAATGGGCGTGCCTATTTTGCTGGGTGACCAGAAGGTCATTCGGGGGATTGCGGAACGTGAGGGGATTGACCTGCATCGGATTATGATACTGGACCCGATTCGCTCGGCCGATTTTCCGATGTTTTGTCGAAATCTGGAACGCCTGGACCGGTATAAAAAAATGGGGATTAAACACCCTGAAGACATCATGGTGAAGCCAAATTATTTTGCTGCCATGATGTTGCAATACGGGCAGGCAGATGCGCTGGTGGGAGGAACCAGTGGGTATGCAGGGTCTCTGATGCGTCCTTTGATTCAGTTAATCAAGCCATTGCCCGGAATCGCGACGATTACGGGAGCGATGGTGATGGAATTTGAAGATAAATCCGTTGGAGAAAATGGAGTGTTATTTATGGGGGATTGTGCGGTGGTGCCGGAACCTACCGTGTATCAGTTGGCCGGAATTGCCTATAAAACAGGTATGCTGGCACGCCAGTTACTGGGGGTCACTCCTCGTGTGGCGATGTTAAGTTTTTCTTCCAAAGGAAGTGCGCGCACCCCACAGACCGAACGCATCGTTTCCGCAACCGCGTTGGCTCGAGAACGCGCAAAAGAAAATTTTGTAGAAATGGAAATTGAAGGCGAACTGCAGGCAGATGCGGCATTAGTCGAAGAAATTGCAAAAATGAAGGTGGGAATTAATCCGGTTGCGGGGAAAGCAAACGTATTGGTTTTTCCTGATTTGAACAGTGGAAATATTTCCTCAAAATTAATTCAATACCTCACAGGTGCTCGCGCTTACGGTCAGGTTTTATTAGGCTTATCAAAGCCCGCTGCAGATGCCTCACGGACGGCGGATGTGGATACGATTGTTGCCCTGGCGGGAATTGTGGGGCTTCAGGCAATAGAATATCGCAGGTTATATCCTGACGATTAATTTTTACAGGAGGAGGTTTCTATGAACATGGTGACCCCGAGATTATTTGTGGCGGCAACGCAGCAAAATGATGGGAAAACAACAACATCGCTAGGGTTGTTCGCTGCTTTGAAACAGCGACTTGGCAGAATTGGATTTATCAAACCGGTTGGACAACGGTTTATAGAAATTGATGGCGTAAAAGTCGATGAAGATTCGCTTCTGATGGAAGAAACGTTTGGCGTGGAAACCCCTTTGCAGGATATGAGCCCGATTGCGGTCGAACCGGATTTCACACGCAAATATATCAATTCAGGAAATGTGGATTTTCTGGTCAGACGCATCCAGAATTCTTTTGATCGGACGTGCTGGGAAAAAGATTTTACCTTGATTGAAGGAACGGGGCACGCGGGGGTGGGGTCGGTATTTGATTTATCGAATGCGCGAGTGGCTAATATTCTTGCCAGTAAAGTGATCATTATCAGCACAGGTGGGATTGGGCGTCCGATTGATGAAGTGGTGTTGAACCGGGCATTATTTGACCGGGAAGGAGTGGAGGTGGTGGGGGTGATATTGAATAAGGTGCTTCCGGAAAAACTGGAAACAATCGCCGATTTTGCAAAGCGAGGGTTTTCAAGATTGGGACTGGACTTGTTGGGCGTGATGCCGGCGGCTCCGTTGCTGGCAAACCCTACACTGGAACAGGTGGCAAGAGTCGTGAACGGAAAATTTATCAATGCCGTTTCCAAAAAACGTAAACGGATCGAAAATGTCATTATCGGAGCCATGAGTTCCAGTCATGTCATCGATCATTTTGAACCCGGAACTCTCATTATCACGCCCGGAGATCGGGAAGATGTGATTTTGGCGGCATTGTCCACCGCCTCCTTGAAAGGCGGACATCATCGCGATCTGGCGGGAATCATTCTCTCCGGAGATTTACAACCCCATGATTCTGTGATGAGGCTGATACTGGCATCGGAACTGCCGGTTATTACGAGTGAAATGGACAGTTATTCGGTGGCGAATCGGGTGCATTCGATGACGGTGAAAACCCAGCC